>JAKSBB010001169.1 GCA_022361315.1 Desulfobacterales bacterium | reverse complement strand
GGACCTGGGATCCTACTTTGTGCCGGCCATTGATACATGGAACGCCATGATCAAACGCATCCGTCTGGATGCCATTGCAAAGGAGTTTGTTGAAAACCGTTCGGAAAACCCGCACATCAATTACCTTCGAAACCCCATTGCCGGCATCCGGCAGCTTGAACAGCTCATGGATTATCTGACACCCAGGCTTGGCCAGATTCAATTGCCGGTCCTGGTGGTGCAGTCCAGAAAAGATCCGGTGGTTAATCCCAAAGGGACCCAGAGGCTCTTTGACAGATTGGGATCAGAAATCAAGGAATACTACCTGTTTGATTTTAACCGCCACGGTATTTTATTGGGGCAGGGAAAGACAAGGGTGTTCCAGGCCATTGAAAATTTTATCCGTCAGTGGGTATAGGGCCGGGAGCCTTATTAAAGCCTGAAGTAAAGAAAAAAGGCTGCAGCTCCGACCAAACGGAGAAACTGCAGCCTTGGGATCTATCTTCTGACGATGGCAGCTTATGCCACAGGCATCATCGTTGCCGGGTCAAGCAGGAATTTAACGTCGGTGTGGTCACCGTCTTTGAGTACAATGGCCTCGATCTTGTTTTCCACGGGGGCAAGAAAGATGGCTTTGTCAATCAGGGTTTCATGGTTTTCCAACTGAACCGGGAAACCGTCGGCATTCAGGGGTTCTTCCCTGTGGCTCTGCATGGAGAGCCAGACGAAAATACCGAATTCCTGGTTGATCTGTTTCAAGTCTTCAAGGATGGCGGACTGGTCCGTGTCAAAATCCAGGCCGTCGATCACCAGGATCGCGGGCAGGGCCAGATCTGCTTTTTTGAAACTTTTCAGGTAATCCCTGATCTTTTCAACGTCAAAGGTGGTTTCGGTGTAGGAGATGCCCACCTTGTTGTTTTTAATGGTTTCCCAGAGGCGGACAGCCTTCTGGGGGTCCACGTAGCCGATGCTGTCCACAAGGTTGGTATAGGCGTCGTCATATCTGACGTTAATCTTTTCCATGGAGTCGGACAGGCTGATGTGAAGGATTTTCTCATCAGAAAGCAGCTGGGTCATGGCGATCTGAACCAGGAAGCTGGTTTTACCCACACCCGCTCTGGACACGACCGCGCCGAATTGTCCGTCAGTGATATTTTCCATGCCAATGGCCTTTTCGGCCGGGCTTCTGAGAATGAGGTCTTTTTTAAGCATAGTTCCTCTCTTTAGTGCGTCTTATTTGTTTTTAGCTGCTTTTTCTTCGGCTTTCTTTTTGGCAATCTCTTCAGCCACGGACTGGGGCACCTGTTTGTAGGAGTTGAACTCCATGGTGAACTGTGCCTTGCCCTGGGTGCCGGACCTCAGAACTGTTGAGAATCCGAACATCTCAGAGAGAGGAACCTCAGATTCAATCACAGACATGACCCCTTCTTCCTGTGACCCCTGGATAATACCGCGTCTCTGGTTGATGAGACCCATGCAAGCGCCCTGGAATTCATTGGGGGTTTCAATAACCACCTTCATGATGGGCTCCATGATCACCGGTTTTGCCTTGGTGTATGATTCAAGGAATCCACCCCTGGCCGCTGCCTGGAATGCCATTTCAGAGGAGTCTACCGCATGGAAGGCGCCGTCTTCAAGGGTAATCTTGATACCGGTAACAGGGAATTCAAGGCTGGGACCTTTTTCCATGGACGCCTGAAACCCTTTTTCACAGGCAGGGATGTACTGGGTGGGAATTCTGCCGCCCGTAACCTTGTTGATAAATTCAAACTCTTCATCCGTGGGTTCCATAAAGCCCATAACACGGCCGAACTGACCTGAACCACCGGTCTGTTTTTTGTGGGTGTAGTTGAAGGGGGCTCTTTTGGTAATGGTTTCCCTGTACGCAACTCTGGGCTGTCCGGTTTCCACCTCAGCCTTGTACTCGCGTTTCATACGCTCCACATATACTTCCAGGTGAAGCTCGCCCATACCCTGAATAATGGTGTCTCCGGTTTCATGGTCCACATAGGTCTTGAATGTGGGGTCCTCTTTGGTGAACCGGTTCAGGGCCTTGGACATATTGATCTGGGACTTGTTGTCCTTGGGTACGATGGAAAGGGAGATAACCGGTTCCATGACGTTCATGGCGATCATGGAATAGTTGACTTCCGGTGATACAAAGGTGTCGCCCGAGGCACAGTCAATGCCAAACATGGCACCGATATGGCCGGCCGGAATGGATTCCACGTCTTCCATCTGGTTGGAATGCATCCGGATCAGACGTCCGGCTTTTACCTTCTTGCCATCTCTTGAGTTGATCAGGGTATCACCCTTATTGATACAACCCTGATATACACGGATATAGGTGAGCTGGCCGTACTGACCGTCTTCCAGTTTGAAGGCCAGTGCAACGGTGGGTTTGTCAAAATCACTTTCCAGAACAACGGTTTCTTCGTCTTTGTCCAGGTCAATGGCTTCGTTTTCAATATCCAGCGGGGAGGGAAGGAAATCCACAACCGCATTGAGCAGGGGCTGTACCGCTTTGTTTTTGTAAGCAGAACCCATGAAAACCGGTGTCATTTCCCGGGAAATAGTTCCGGTCCTTACAGCGGTCTTGATCATTTCAGGGGTGATCTCAGCCTCTTCAAGAAGGGCGTCGGTGAGTTCCTCGGAAAAGAGGGATACCTCATCCAGCATCTCTTCCCTGGCCATTTCGGCATCGTCCTGCATATCTGCAGGGATGTCCGCTTCAACCATTTTTTCACCGTTGTCGCCTTCAAAATAGTAGGCTTTCATGGTGATGAGATCCACAATACCTTCGTGCTTGTCTTCCAGGCCGATGGGCAGCTGCATCATGATGGAGTTGTGTCCGAGTTTGTCTTTGAGCTGCTGGGACACTTTGGCCGGGTTGGCACCGGACCGGTCACACTTGTTGACAAAGGCGATGCAGGGAACCTGATACCGTTTCATCTGCTGGTCGACGGTGATGGACTGAGACTGTACACCGGATACGGAACAAAGGATCAGTACAGCCCCGTCAAGTACTCTGAGGGACCGCTCAACCTCAACGGTAAAATCCACATGGCCCGGCGTATCAATGATGTTGACCCCGTGGTTGTCCCACTCACAATGGGTCGCGGCGGAGGCGATGGTAATTCCCCTTTCCTTCTCCAGCTCCATTGAGTCCATGACTGCGCCGGTGCCGTCTTTGCCCCTGACTTCGTTAATTTGGTGGATTCTGTCCGTGTAAAAGAGAATCCGCTCAGTAAGTGTGGTTTTACCGGAGTCGATGTGGGCACTGATTCCGATATTTCTTACCCGTTTTAGATCTTTGATCATTTGTCTCGTCCTTAATAAATAAAAAATTCCCTTGAAACAATAAAACTGCCCCATTGCCAAAGGCATTGCCAGGCTCTGTCAGGTATATTGCCGTATGTTTCTTACTAAAGTTTTATTACGATTTTATTAAGTTTGGTATCCCAGATTAATGCCTAAAGTTTGGAAACAATAATTATTACGCTTTTTATTGTAAAAAGTCAAGAAAAAATAAATATATTTTCTAAGCTTTTGAAATTATACTGTGGCTGATGTGAGGTGTCTAAAAAAATGAAGCAGGACCACCGCAGTTTTGAGGTGGGGTGGCCCTGCTGATTTGTTGTTAAAAACGTATTAGCGCTGTTGTTTTTTAACTATGACCTTCACGGTTTGACGCTTTCTGCGATTGTTCGTTTGTTTTCTGGTGAAGGCTGCCAGCATCAGCAATCCGATACCGAACAGGACGATGGTGGAAGGCTCGGGCACAGGGTTCGGGCCGGCAGGGTTGTCTGCTGTCCAGAAGGTGATATGGGAAAGTGATTTGGGTCTGCCTCTGTGGTTGGTGATGCCGAGGGTGTCCCACAGCACTTCTATATCGTTCAGGTCATTTCCGGCGTAGTAGAGTTCAAATTCCCGGCCGGCCTTTAGGCTGTAATATACCGGAGCGCCGGTGTAGGCACCGGTGGTTTCCCAGTATCCTGATGTGCCCCTGAAATCTCCTGAGAAATAGGGGGTATTATCAGTCCATGCCGCATCGGATTCCCAACCGTCATCCCACTTACCGATATATGACAGGTTTGCCGGAATAAAGTCCGTGCCACTGTATGTGTCCACCAACCAGTTTACGTTGAACGAGGTATCCTGGTGGCTTTTGCCGTTGGATTGGTTCCACCACTCATTGTCGTTGATCAGGTCACCGGTTTCCCCGATGAAGATGCTGCCACCCAGTACCTGAGCGGGCAAGGTAAGAAGCATTATTGCTATACTCAAAATGATGAGGGTTTTATTTTGTGGGGTCATGGCCCCTCCTTATCTATCGATCTTCAGTCTTTTTCTGTCTGTATTTCCGTTATGTGCGGGATCTGGCCCGTAACCGGCAATTTCTGCCGGGATGTTTGTATGACCTTTGAAATTAGCAAGATAGGTGCCATATGCTGGGGTAGACAGATTAACTCTAAGTGGCTGTCTGTGGTTGCGGTGGTATGAAAAAAAAATGGTACTAACGCATTAGATGTTTTAAATATCTATTATGTCTATAAACAGTGGCCAGATTTTAGCGTTTGACAAAAAATGTCAGCCGGGTGACAAAAAATGTGCGGAATGTGTGTTGTTATCGGCTATTGAGATTCCTTGTTTGGCTCTGTTTGGGTATGACAGCCGCCGTCATCTGAAACAGACTTTTTTAGGGGAAAGGTAAAAAATCTGGTATTGATATGGTAAAATCGGAGAAACCCGGCATTTGAGAAAATAATTGCAAACGCATCGAACATCTAATAGGTAAATAGAAATTTGAGTGGTTTCCCAACCGGATATAGGCGGTGTCCACGGGCTTTCAGTCCGTGAGCTTAATTCATCGGTGGTTGATTCGTTTTTGTTAAATTGGGGAGGACGTATGTGCTTGTGGAAAAAACCCGCTGATCTTGTTTTAATGATGGCTGTTCTTTGGCTTTCGGTTCTCTTGTGGGGATGTCAGGGGGAACAGGACAAGGCTGGAGCCCATATCAAAGCGGGTAAAGTTTATTTTTCTGAGGCCCAGTATCAAAAGGCAAGAATTGAGTTTCTCAACGCCACCCGGATCACCCCGGATGACCCGAATGCATGGTTTCTGCTTGGGGAAACCATGACCCGCCTGGGCAATGCCGAAAAAGCTTTCCAGTCATACTCCCGGGCAGAGAAACTGGATTCGGACAACCCGGAAATTCTCTTGAAAACCGCCAGCCTTTTTTTTCTTGCCGGGAAGTTAAAACCTGCAGATGAAAGAATTGAAAAAGTTTTGGCCAATGATCCGGAAAATACAACGGCGCTCTTTCTCAAGGCCCGGCTACTGGACCGGAATGGGGAGCCATTACCTGCAATCGCTCTGTTTGAAAAAATAATTGCCAAGACACCGGATCACATGGGTGCGATTGAAAAGCTGGCGGCCCTTAAAACGCGGCAAAAGGATTATGCCGGGGCAGAAGAACTATTGCTCAAAGCGGTTTCTATTAATGAGAAAGCGGTTGCACCCCGGATGATTTTGGCTGGTTTCTATAGCATCATCAAGGATTTTGACAAGGCCGAAGCGCAGCTTCTTATCGCAGGCCGTATTGCACCTGAAAATATCGATATTCCCATCTTACTTGGCAATTTTTATCTTCAAATGAAAGATGAAACAGCTGCCGAAGCCGCTTACAAAAAGGCCATGAAAATAGCCCCTGGCAGTGTCAAACCCCATCTGGCAATGGCTCAATTCTATGATGTCACCCACCAGAAAGACAAAGCGCTGCAGATGTACAAAAAGGCATTGACTCTGGAGCCGGATAATTTTTCCACTAAAATTACCCTGGGAAATTATTACCTCAAAAGTGGTGATATTCAAAATGCTTCCATCCTGGTCTCCGCCATACTTGAGGCCAGGCCCAGATTTTTCCCCGGGTTGTTACTGGACAGCGAAATAAAAATCCGGGAATCATCCCATGAAGAGGCTTTGAGAGGTTTGCAAACCTTGGAAAAAGACCATCCGGAAAGTGCGAGGCTCTATTATCTGAAAGGATTGTGCCACCTGGAACTGGGGGAAAAACAAAATGCCATCGCCGCCTTTGTCCGGTCGGTGGATCTGGATCCGGGACAAATCCCCCCAAGAACCCGATTGGCCCGACTTTACTATGAGAACAGAGAATTGTCTTTGGCAAAAGAGACCGCATTGGCTGTCCTGGCCCGGAGTCCTGAGGATTTTCAGGCCGTTGACACCCTTGCCAACTCCGACATGGCGTTGGGAAATCTGGAAAAGGCCCGTAAAGGATTTGAAAAACTCATTGAAATGGAACCTGATAATCCCAGGGGCTATCACCTCTTGGGGCTGATGTTCGCCCACGAAAAAATATATGATTTGTCAAATTACAATCTCCATGAGGCCCTTGACCGATCCCCTTTTGCATTGGATATGATTCGGCTGCTGGTCCAAAACCACATTAATCAATTAGATTTTTCAGGGGCCCTGGAAGTGATCCAAAAGCAGCTGAATGTTGCCGGTGCCTCTCCCCGGTTCAAGGCCTCCCTTCACCACCTGGCCGGTAATCTATGGTTAATTCAGAAGAATTCGGCCAGGGCCTTGACATCATTCCAAAAAGCGGTGGACGTTGATCCTGACTTTCCGCAATCCTATTATACCATTGCACGCATTTATAACCGATCCGGGAATCAGGATAAGGCCATTGAACATTACACCCGGCTTCTGGATAAAAATCCCGGACTGGCCTCTCCTCACATGATGCTGGGAATTCTGATGGACGCCCGTAGCGAGTATGATGCTGCCGCAGCACATTATAAAAGGGCCCTGGACATTAACCCCAGGTATGCACTGGCAGCCAACAACCTGGCCTATCACCTTATCAAGCGAACGGACCAGGTGGATAAGGCTTTGGTTTGGGCCCGTGTGGCGCGGGAAGCACTGCCGGAGGATCCGGCCGTCATGGATACAATGGGTCTTGTTTACCTTAAAAAAGGGCTTGTGGACAGTGCTATCATGGAATTTCGCGACAGCCTTAAAAAAACGGGGGATAATCCCGTTGTGCTGCTTCATCTGGCACATGCCTATCGTGAAAATAATGATATTGACAATGCCGTCATTGCATTGAAAAAAGTCCTGGAACTTGAAAAAAATCAGGGCCTGAGAGACCAGGCAACTGAGCTGCTCAATCAGATTGGAAAACAGGGAAGCCCCTAAAATAAATACCTATTGGGGTGGACAATAAGAGAATCCTGTAATATTATTAACTTTACGAAATAAATTTCTATACAAAATTGAATAGACAAACACGGGATTTTACAGATATCCAGCCCAAGGGAGCGGGAAAAATGAAAAAAATTCTACTTTTATTGTTGGTGCCGTTTATTGTTTTAGGTACTTCCCAGGCATTTGCCTACGAATTCGGGGTTGACGTCGGTGATAATGTGGACTGGGGTGACAGGTTTACCAGGCAAGGCGGCGAGTTCAGCTTTAGTGTGGTGGGCGGACCCAATGACGGGTATTCATGGCAGACCTTTTGCGCGGAATGGATTGAATGGGTTGATGACGCAACGGTCACCGGGATCGCAGATAACAATACCTCCGGATACGGGACCGGTCTGACAGACACCACGGCATGGCTGTACTGGAGTTTTACTGAAGATACGCTGGCGGGCTATACCGGATCCAGCGACAATCAAGAGGATCTGCAGAAGCTGATCTGGTCTACAATGGGCCAGGTGAGTACTTATTCTAACTATAGCTTTGATGTATTCAATGATGATGACCTGGTAGCTGAGTGGTTAGAGGACGCGGCTGACGCCTATACCGCCGGCTGGAGAAATGACGGTCGTGTTCAGGTGCTGCAATTGGGCGAGGCCCAGGATGTGCTCATTGCTGCGTTGGATTCGAATCCTGTACCGGAGCCCACCACCATCGCACTTCTGGGTATCGGTCTTATCGGTCTGGCTGGTATGGGAAGGAGAAAAAAGCAAGAATAACCCACCGGCTCAGATGGTCTCGTTTAAAATTTCTTGGCCTGTTAGAGGAGCAGATAACCTCTATCAGGCCATTTTTTATGGATATTCGGAAATATTCGGGGGTTAGGGGATATCCCCCAGATCAATGAAGTCCTTCACTGCACCGGCCGGATTTTTCTGGGCAATGACAATCATCCCTCTGTAACGTCCTTCCTTTGTGGGTCTCAGGTATAGGTGGTTGCACCCCTTACGTCTGAGGATGTCAGTGATCCGGTTTAAGTTGTAGGCGTTCAACTGCATCATGGGGGTGCCCCATTCTTTTCGGTGCAACAGGTTGTGGATGTTTTTTACAAAGGGAAGATGTACTTTCATCCAGTATTTGAGGCGGCTTTTGGGTGGCAGGGTGTTTGAGATCAGGAATTGTATCGAGATGATGCCACCCGGATCAAGCCGATCGAGCATGCGTTCAAGTATCTTCCTGCCCCGGGGCCAGGGGATATGCTGAAATACGTAGATGGAATGAATAAAATCAAAAGACCCTGCCTCTACGCGGTCATCATTCTTAACAAAATCGAGATTGGCGATTTCCATTTGGCGTGCATTCTTTTTTGCCTCGTCAAGCATGGTGTCGGATACATCCATTCCCACCACGCTGTCCGCCATGTGAGTTAGGGGAATGGCCACCCGGCCAACTCCACAGCCGAAATCAAGCACTTTTTGGGGTGAAAAATCAGGGTCCACATGACGGCGGATGATTTTTAGAAGCTTTTGGGCGTATTTTCGACCCTCACTGAAAAACTCTTTTTTCCGATCATCATTCAGTACATCGTCAAGGAATTTATCCTTGGTCGTAACCCAGTAGTAAGGGTTTTTCCTGCCAAATTTTATCCATTCATTGTCTGAGTTATTTCCGAACAAAACGAACTCCTTTTAAACTTTGGTGTTGGTATTCAACACCACAAAAGACGGCAGAATTACTGGGTTTGAATTGTCAGAGGGGTTACATGTTTCCTTTGGGGTATTTTTTTCTGCAGACCGCAGATGCACCCAGCAGTCCGGCTCCCAGAAGCAACATGGTTGCGGGCTCCGGCACCTGACCCATGATGACATCATTGCCGCATTCCTGGGTGAAATGAGCGATAAACTGGTGGTCAAACCCAAGGATCAGATTCAGGTCAAAGCCATCGGCTGTGTAGTGGGTGTCACCGGCAAAACCTTCGCTCTCCGGCGTGGGATCTGATGTGACCCTGAAGGTGCCTGTGCCGACTTTGACATCTGTGCCATCGTCCACATACGCCACTGGATTGCTGTTGCCAATGCCTGTTGCCGTTTTGACCCGCGAGGTGCTGCTGATCTGCCAAAGCGTATACGTTCCGATATCGTTAATTTCATCGTAATCCTTCCAGGCCACATCAAAAACATAGTCGTAGCCGAAGGAATTTGGAACGATGGTGTCTGTGCTATTGTTCACTATGCCTTCCCCATAGGATACATTGCCGCTTGTGCTGATGAATATATCCCCGGATCCGACGCCGTTAATGGATCCCAAAAAATCCCACTCTCCCACAATGGACAGCACGCCGTTGCTGTAAAACATGCCTTCCAGGTCCCACCCTGGTGATGTCAATGCCCCTGGCTCAACTTCCTGGTCTTCGTCCTGATTGCGCCAATAATCATCGTCAAGACCGGACTGGTTGTCATAAATTGTGATTTCCGCTGCTGCCGTAACTAACGGCAGAAGCATGATAAGCACTGCGATTAAAGCCAATCCCTTTCTTGCCATGTCCCGCTCCTTGTATGTTGCTGTCCTTTGTTATGTTGTCCGTACCCCAGGGTAATACTGCTGTTCGCCAATTATATTTCAGTTCTCAATAGGGCAGGCGTTTGCACACCACGAGAACAATGAGAAACCCGACGCTCAGCAGAATAATGGTGGTGGTGTCCAGATTAAAACCGAAGAAAAGGCCGTCTGCTTCGTCACTGGCCCGGATGCGTTCTGTTTCGTATTCCTGCTCCGGTTCGGGCTGTAGTTCATCGCCTGTGGCGCGATAACTTCCGGTGTAGACACTGCGGTCTGCTGCGTGTCTTCGCTCGTGTGCCACCTCTTGGCTCCGTCGTTCGGCCATGGCATTCATCATTAGTTTTCTGATTTCCCTGCTGTCTGCAGAAAGAAGGACAAGCGCTTCCTCTATGCGCATGCCCCGTTGTGTATTTGAAAAAGAATCCTTCCATATATCTGAACCTGCCAATCGGTCGGCGAATCCCTCCCAATCCGTATCAAATACCGGATCCGTGCCCAGTTCATAAATCGCTTTTAGTGCAATCAGCCTTGCAATATGCCCTTGAGAGTTGTCCCCTGACGCGGGGGTATCTGTGAACAAACCAATGGCATCGTCACGGGTCAAAGGTACGGTGTCGGATACTTCCGGCCGTTCAAGGTCGAACCTGCCTATGGCGCTGGTTGCCGCATCGTTGGGATGACTTCTTTGCTGGTTGTCAAACGGGCTGAAAAGCGATAGTTCCGCGGCTATGGATGTATGATACATGCACAGAATGCCGAGGATCAGCGTCATCAGTGTTATCCATGCGGTTTTCTTCATGGGGTTTTCCCTTGCTCAGCCGGTGAGGAATCCCTGGGGGTGAATCGAGACGGGTCGTTTGGTTCTGTATTGGTCGGCGCACCTTTGGGTTGTAGTTCGTTGCTGCACAGTCTGGTTCTGAAGTCCGGGAACAGAGGGTAAGCAAGCACCAGTTTGGGTTGGGTGGT
>JAKSBB010000769.1 GCA_022361315.1 Desulfobacterales bacterium | reverse complement strand
CAGCCCACACCGGGCCGGCGTGAGTTCATGATCTGGTCCCGGCCCTATGTCCATGTAAAGACCACCATTATCGTTAGAAAAGAGATGAAAGGTCAGTTTACTTTGGCCGGGATGACGGGAATGCGCATCGGTGTGCCCCGGGAGTATGCCGTGGGTGAGTTTGTGCGGCGGGCCTATCCGGGGTTGACCCTTGAGAATGTGGACAGCAACAAGGACGGGCTTTATAAGGTCTCCTTCGGAGAGCTGGACGCCATGATCACGGAGGTGCCCAATGCCCTTTATGTCATAGAAAATGAAAAGATTACCAACCTGCGGCTGGCCGGGATACCGGGTTCGAACTCCACCAGGCGGTGGGGGTGCGCAACGACTGGCCGCTTTTCGCAGGAATTATCGAAAAGACCCTGGCCGGTATTAGCGATGCAGAGCACCAGGCCATCTATTCCAAATGGATCCGGCTGGAAACCAACCCCTTTTATAAAACCCGGACCTTCTGGTACTGGGCCGGGGGGATATTTACCTGTTTCCTGGCCCTGGTGGGGACGGTGGTTGTCTGGAACCGGACCCTGCAACGCCAGGTGAACCAGCGCACCGAGGCCGTCCGGTTCAATGAAATGCGGCTGGATGCCCTGCTCCAGCTCAACGAACGGGCCGATGATTCCATTCAGGAAATTATAGAGTTCGCCTTCCGACAGATGGTCCGGCTGACCCGCAGCCGGTTCGGTTATCTGGCCTTTGACGACCAGGAGGGGATGATCTACTCCGTACGGTCCAGCGCCTCCCCGTCGCCGGAACATCCGGCCACCAACGTGACTTCAGGGTTTACCATTGAGACCCGGGGACTGTGGGGGGACGCAGTCCGTCGCAAACAGGCCGTGATTTCAAATCGTTATCCTGATTCCAATCCCATGAAAAAAGGTTTGCCGGAGGAATATCGCACCCTGGCCCGGTATATGAACGTCCCCATATTCAAGGGGGACAAGGTGGTGGTCGTGGCCGGTGTGGGCAACAAGGACACCGACTATGACGATTCCGACCTGCGTCAGCTCACCCTGCTTGCCCAGGGCCTGTGGCGCCGGCTTCAGCGGAAACAGGGGGAACAGGCCCTGGCCCGGGAGGAAAAGAACCTGCGGGACATCGTGGAAAATTCTCCCAACGGCATCACCATCATCCAGAACGGCAGAGTGGTTTACAGGAATTCAAAACAACTGCGGCTGGTGGGGGATATCAACCTGGGGGAGAATATCGAATATGACCATATCCATAGCGAGGACAGGGCGGAGGTAGAGCGTTTTTACCGGAGTATTCTCAACGGGGCGCCCGAAAGAACGGAACTGGATTTTAAATTTTACACGACCCTTGCCAGCCGGACCAAGGAGAATCTGAAGTGGGTAACCTGCCTGGTGACCCCCATTACCTACAGGGATGACCGGGCCTTTTTGCTCACCACCATTGACCGGACCCGGGCCCGGGAACTGGAGCATCTGCTTACGGTCCAGGATAAAATGGCCTCCCTGGGGCGGGTGGCCGCGGGTATCGGCCATGAGGTAAGAAACCCGCTGTCCGGCATCAACATTTATTTGAGATCCATTGAAAAAGGCGTGGCCGATCCCACCAAAGCACATAAGATCGGCCCTGCCATCGAGGCCATCCGGACTGCTTCCGGCAAAATGGAGGGCGTGGTGAAGCGGGTGATTGATTTTTCAAAACCCTGTGAACCCAAGGTGGTGGCCATGGATATCAACGATCCGGT
>JAKSBB010000190.1 GCA_022361315.1 Desulfobacterales bacterium | reverse complement strand
ATTGCCCATGTTGACCATGGGAAGACCACCCTGGTGGATGCCATGTTCAAGCAGAGCGGCATGTTCCGTGAGGGACAGGAGGTGGACGACCGCCTCATGGACAGCATGGATCTTGAACGGGAGCGGGGCATCACCATTTCGGCCAAAAATTGCTCCGTCACCTGCAAGGGGGTGAAGATCAACATTATCGACACCCCGGGCCATGCCGATTTCGGCGGTGAGGTGGAACGGGCCCTGTCCATGGCCGATTCAGCCATTCTTCTGGTGGACGCTTCCGAAGGCCCGCTGCCCCAGACCCGGTTTGTTCTCAAGAAGACCTTTGAGGCCAACCTGCCTGTACTGGTCATCATTAATAAGATTGACCGGAAGGATGCCCGGCCGGATGAGGTGCTGGACATGGTCTATGACCTGTTCATCGACCTGGATGCCACTGAGGAGCAACTGGACTTCACCTATCTGTATGCCATCGGCAGGGACGGGATCGTCAAACGGGAACTGGAAGATGAGGTGGACAACCTGAAGGTGCTTTTCGACATTATTATCGACGAGATGCCCTCTCCTTCCTATGATCCGGAGGCCCCGTTCCAGATGCTGGTATCGGACCTCGGCTATTCCGATTACCTGGGCAGGCTTGCCATCGGCAAGGTATTTAACGGTTCCGCTGCTTCCAACGCGAGCCTGGTCTGCCTGGATGATACCGGGGGGCAACGCTCCCTCAAGGTATCCAAGCTCCAGTCCTACGACGGCATGACCCTGAATCCGGTGGACCAGGCGGATACCGGAGATATTGTGGTGTTATCCGGCATTGATGATGTAAAGATCGGGGATACCATCTGCACCTATGAAGCCCCCCTGGCCCTGCCCCGTATCACCGTGGATGAACCCACGGTTTTCATGCGGTTTGCCACCAATACTTCCCCCTTTTCCGGCCAGGAGGGCAAGTATGTCCAGTCCAGGAAAATCCGGGAACGTCTGCTCAAGGAAACCCTGCTCAACGTGGCCATTGCCGTTGAGGAGAGTACTGTGGACGACAGCTTTGTGGTCAAGGGCAGGGGAGAACTCCAGCTTGCCATTCTCATCGAAACCATGCGCCGGGAAAATTTCGAAATCTGTGTCGGACGTCCCCGGGTCATCTACAGGGAAGAAAACGGTCAGACCCTGGAACCCATCGAACATCTCTTTGTGGACTGCGACGAAGATTTCATGGGGGTTGTCACCGAGAAACTCTCCATCCGCAAGGGTAAAATGACCAACATGGTCAACAACGGCAAGGGCCGTACCCGGATTGAATTCTCCATTCCCTCACGTTCCCTTATCGGCTACCGGGACGAATTCATGACCGATACCCGTGGCACAGGGATCATGAACTCCTATTTATCCGGATACGAACCCCATCGCGGGGAATTTCCGGTACGCTACACCGGCTCCATCGTGTCAGACCGACAGGGCAAAGCCGTGCCCTATGCCCTGTTTAACCTGGAGCCCCGGGGACAACTGTTTATCACACCGGGTACCCAGGTCTATGAAGGAATGGTCATCGGCGAACACAACCGCCATTCGGACATCGACGTGAACCCCACTAAAGAGAAGAAACTCACCAACATGCGGGCCTCTGGTAAGGATGAGGCCACCATATGCTCGCCGGTCAAGCCCATGACCCTGGAACAGGCCCTCCATTTCATCCGTGACGATGAGATGGTGGAGGTGACCCCGGAATCCATCCGAATCCGGAAGGTGGAACTCCATGCAGGCAAGCGTCATATCCTGGCCTGCAAACAGAAGAAAAAAGATAGAAAGTAGTTTCCTTATCGCCATCGGCGTGGCATCTCATATGACAGCGCCGATGGCGATTCTCAGATTGCAGTTTTATATTTCTGGTTGCCCATGAAAGATATCTCCTTAACGCAGACCATCGCCGAATTGCTGGACGTACCTGAAAACCGGGTTCATCTCAGACAACAGGATGACAGCGTGACCGCACGGATTTCCCATGTGACCGTAACATCCGGTGACCACCCCCAGCATCTCGTTGTGAAGCAGAACCGGGGCGATTTTTTGTCAGAGGATAATGCACGGGAAACCCGGTTTTATTCATGGGTGCGGTCGCAACAGACTGCCATGCCCGTCCCTAAATGTTACGCCAGTCGGTACAACGTGAAAACACTGGACAGCCTTCTCGTTCTTGAGGATCATTCCCATACCCATGGTAATACCCCATGGCCGATACCCCCCGAGATGCCTGATTGTCGGAAAGCAGTGGCGGCCATGGCAGATATCCACGCCAGGTTCTGGGACCATCCTGATCTTGAAAAGACATTCGGCCCTGTCCCCGAAGATGAGCATTTCAGGAGGAGAGAAAATCATTTTCTGGGCATTCTGGATGCGTTCAGCAGAGAATTGGGAGACAGGCTTAGCAACGCGTCTTGGGACGTATTTCACAAGGCCATTACCACCTATTACCCGATGATATCCCAGCGTCTGAAGACTAAAAACGCTATCACACTCTGCCACGGAGATCTCCACGCCTGGAATTTTCTGTTCCCCCGGGATGATGCCCATCCCGTTTATATTATCGACTGGCAGAGTTGGCAGATCGGTTTGGGTGTAGACGATCTGGCCTACATGGTCGGTCTGCATTGGGAGCAGGAGAGAAAACGACGGTATGAAAGGGAATTGCTGGACCTCTATTATAATATTCTAGTTGAAAAAGGGGCTTCCGGTTACTCCCATGAGCAGTGTATGTCAGATTATAAACTGGCTTTAATCGGGCAGTGTCTTGTTCCGTTGTGGCAGTGGGAACATAAGGTCCCGGCACAGTTTTGGTGGCCCCACTTGGAGCGTGCCTGCCGGGCGGCTGAGGATGCCT
>JAKSBB010000602.1 GCA_022361315.1 Desulfobacterales bacterium | reverse complement strand
GGTCAAAACCTATCTTGGCAAACTGCAGAACCTGGAATTTATCAGTGAAAAAAACCTGTTTCCGGAACTGGAATACATCTTTAAGAATATCATCACCCAGGAGGTGGCCTACAGCAGTCTTCTGAATAACCGGCGGCGGGAAATCCACGCTAAGATCGGTCTGGCCATTGAAGAGATGTACCCGGACCAGCTGGATGCCTTTTATGAAATCCTTGCGTTTCACTTTTCAAAGAGCGGGATTGCGGACAAGGCCGTCCATTATCTCAAACTGTCCGGCGATAAGGCCATGGGTAACTATGCGGCCTTTGAGGCCTTCGGCTTTTACAACCAGGCCATTGATCGTTTGGAAACACAGGGGGAGACGGCTGATCCGGAACGGCTCAAGGCCCTGCATGCCGTCATCGCTCCCATGATCATTCTCAACTTCCCTGACGGTAGTTTGAAGCGGCTGGAAGAAGGGGCTGCCCTGTCCAGGAAGTTAGAAGACGAGGTCAGCCTGATCCGGTTTTACTCCAATACGGGCTATCTGAATTCGGTCCGGGGCCGGCACGACCAGGGTATCCAGTTCTCAGAGAAAGCCTTTGACCGGGCGGTGCAGATCAACGATATCACCGCCATGGCCCAGACGTCCCCGGACCTCTGCCTGGCCAACCTCTCCGCCGGCCGTTTTGACCGGGTTGTGGATGTGGCGGAACTGATGGTCCATGCCATTGCCGGGGCAGACAGAAAGACCGACAACTTCGGCGGCCCGGCTGTTGTCTATTCCACCTTCTTCACCATAGGCGGATACTGCAAGGGGCTTCTCGGGGAGTTTGACGAAGGACTTTCCGACTGCCGCACCGGCCTAGCCGAAGCTGAAAAAACCGGCAGCCTGTTTACCACCTGCGTCTGCCGCTTCTACACCGGGTATCTCCTCCTGGCCCGGGGTGACTGGGACGGCGCAGCAGATGTTTTTCAGCAATGCCTCGAAGATATGGGCGGCATCCGATTCACCCAGATCCGGGCCGGTGCCAAAGCAGGAATCGGTCTGGCCATGGCCTTTACAGGCGACCCGGTCAAAGGCAAAGCCCTTTGCGAAGAGGCCATCGCCCTGTTTGCCGAGGACGATGTCCAGTGGGGACTTTCAAACCTCTTGCTCTACCAGGGCATCTGCGCCTATATGTCCGGAGATGCGGCATCCGCCAAATCCATATTTGGTGATGCACTTGCCACGGCCATTGACAATCAGGAGCCTTTCTTTCAGGCCAGGGCGCTGATCTGGTCCGGCCGAATGGAAGCTGCTGCAGGCCAATCAGGTGACGCCCACAGACTGATTACTGATGGTATGGAAATTCTGCGCAATCTCAACGCCCGGCCCGACCTGACCCTGGCCCGGTTCTTCACCGGCGAGGCCTATCTGGCATCGGACCGGCCTGAAAAGGCGCTTGAGATTCTGACCCGGGCTGAAGCAGAATTTTCGTCCATGGGCATGGTATACTGGGAGACACAGGCCGCAGCAAACATACCTTCGGCCTGATCCCGAACATTTCCCTCCTTGATAATCTGCCGATCGGCCACATTTTATCTTTATATATAATGCGGCCGACCCGGGCAGAAAAAGTATCCCTCACGCGACAAACCCTGCAGATCCCCCCGGCTAACTGCCTGGTATAAAAATAAAACCCCATTCGAGCGAAAAATAAACAAGTGCTTGACAATCCCTTGAAAGGGGCGCATAGTCTAATTATATTTTAATGGTTAAACCATTACAAAGAAACACAACCGAGGATTAGGAGCGAATCATGATAAACAAACTCATCAGCCATACCCTGCCCTACTTCCCGCAGAAGTTTATCTGGCAGTTTTCAAAAGCCTACATCGCCGGGGAAACCACCCAGGACGCCATTGACGCTTCAAAAGCCCTGAACAGCGAAAAAACGATGGTCACCCTGGACATCCTGGGGGAATTCATAGAAAACATGAACCAGGCCAGGGAAAACCGGGATGAATATCTTTCCCTGATTGATACGGTGGAGCAAACCGACGTCATCGGCAACTATTCCCTGAAACCCACTATGTTCGGTCTGCTTCTGGACAAGGAACAGTGCTTTCAATACATCCGGGACCTGGTGGTCAAAGCTGCCTCCTACGACAATTTCATCCGCATCGATATGGAAAACTCCCCCTGTGTGGATGATTCCGTAGACATGTTCAGACGCCTGAAAAAGGAATTTCCAAAGAATGTCGGTCTTGTGCTCCAGGCCTATCTGAAACGGACCCTGTCCGACCTGGAATCCATGAAAGATCTCCTCTCGGACGAAGCCGATCTTAACTTTCGCCTGTGCAAGGGCATTTACGTGGAATCCCCCAGGATTGCCTACAAGGATTACCACGAGATCAACCGGCACTACCTGGAAGACCTGGAGTTCATGATCCAAAACGGTATGTATCCGGCCATTGCCACCCATGACAAACCCCTGATCCAGGGTGCATTGGATCTCATCGCCAAATACAAACTGCCCAAACACAAATACGAGTTCCAGATGCTGTACGGCGTCACCCCGAAACAGCGCCGTTCACTGGTGGCCACCGGTCATCCGGTCCGGGTCTATGTGCCTTTCGGAGCGCATTGGTTCGGCTATTCCACCCGGCGGCTCAAAGAGAATCCGGCCATGGTCAGCCACATTCTCAAGGCCATGCTGGGCAAAGGCTAACCCTTCGTTTAACCACAGCAGGTCCCCGGGTAACCCATTCCGGGGGCCTGTACATATCCTGCCCTTGCGTATTTCCCATCCCGTATTATTTTTGTTGCCATGACAGACCCGCCACAATATACCGCCCCCACGCCCGCTATCCAGCCGGCCCTGGACCGTGCTGTGGATGCATACATTGCCTCCAGACGTGAAAAAATCCCAGGATTTGTAGAAACCCATTTCAGTGTTACCGGGGCTGCCAGACTCAACCGGAAGGCCTGGGGAATGGACCTGGTAAAGGCGCCGGTCAACCTGGCCTGGACCCTTCCCTACACCGCATTCCGTGCCGCCGGCCTCCTAGGGGAAAAAACCGGACTCAAGTGGCTACAAAGATTGTCCAAACAACTGCCGTCGGGGTTTACCACAGCCGTTCAAAAAGAGATCAACCGTCTGATCTTCACGGAGCTTCTGGAACTCCCCATGGCAGCCGAAAATGACGAGGAATACCCGGAAGCCGTCCCGGACGCCCTACTGGCAGAGATCCTGAATCAGCCTGAAATAAGAGATATCTTCCAGCAGCACCTGGCCATGATCCACCACAACGCCCAGCAGGAAGGCTTCCGCCAGGCCCTGGAGCAACAGCTAAAGGAATATGCCGTTGACCGTACGGCCGTATCCGAGATGGCCGGCAACCTCATCAGCCTCTCCGCAGGCGCAGGGGCTTTGGGCACAATGACCCCGGGGGGATTCAGCTTCGGCGCCGGCCTTGCCGCCGCCATTGCCCAGCAGTCCGCCATATCCAATTTCATCCTCGGCCCCACCCTGGGCAGCCTTTACTACACCGTCTTTCCCGCCACCGCCTCAGCCGGCCTCCTGGTGGCATCCACCACAAGCGTCCTCACAGTCCTGGCTGTACTCACCGCCTTCTCCGGGGTGGTCACAGATCCCCTTCAGGCCAAATTGGGTATCCACAAGAAACGGCTGAACCGCCTCGTGGACGGCCTTGCCGCCACCCTGAAAGACCGTGATGATTCCGACATGGGCCTCAGGGCCCAGTATGTGGCAAGGATATTTGATTTGATGGATCTTTTGAAAACCGCCGCCTATGCGGTTAGATGATACCGTCATGACAGAAGCATACGGCTAAGATATTTACCAGTCCTCCATTCAAGGCAGTATACGCCTCGAAAGATCGGAAGTCCCGGAAACCGGCCCCAACAGATTTGGGCAAGCAGGTCAACCCTTCGGCGGTTCAATACCAAAAGTTTCCCTGCAAAAGGCTGCCAGCCGCTTTACCTCCGCCTCCATCTCATCAATGAGACCTGGGCAATTTCTAATATTCTGGGCATTGGCCAGGGTTTCCAGATGCTTTGCATTCCGGGCCAGTTCTCCCGCCCTGAGGTTACCGGCACCGCCTGCGATGGCATGGGCCTGGCTACTGATAACTTTCCAGTCCCCGGCATCTGCTGATTTCCGGATGACGGTCAGTTGGCTGGTCACGTCCCGGAGAAATTCGATGAGCACCTCCACCAGCAGATCCCTGTCATGGCCGAATTCCTCAATTGCCCCGGGCACATCCATGGGGGGCTGTGATTTTTCAATCCTCACTTGAAGGGGATCATTGGCAGATTCCCCGTCCACGGCAGGTTGCGCTCCCCCCTCTTCCTTGTCTATCTTTGCAAACCATTTTCCGACCATGGCGAGTAATTCAACCCGTTTCAAGGGCTTGGCAATATAATCATCCATGCCGCTGTCAAGACATCTTTCCCGGTATCCCTTGATGGCATGCGCTGTCATGGCAATGATCGGCACCCTGGAGGGGCGGTTCTCCCGGCCTTCCATCTCTCTGATGGTCTGTGTGGCCTCCCAGCCATCCATTTCCGGCATCTGGATATCCATCAGTACAAGGTCAAACTCACCGGTTCCGAACATCTCAACCGCTTCTTGCCCGTTTTCAGCGATTGTCACGGTATAACCGGCCCGATCCAGATGCATCTGGGCAATTTTCTGGTTTGTAACATAATCTTCAACCAGCAGGATGTGCAATCCCTTCTCCGGGGCGGAGGGGAGATCCGGCTTCTGGGGTGTCCGGGGCTGAGGGGCGTTGGTTTCCGCCATACCCAGGGCCCTGGCAAGAGCAGTTTTCAACGCTTCCGACCTCACCGGTTTGGTAATCACCGTCTGAATGCCGGATTCCCTGACAGAACCGGGCTGAACGTCCCCCCGGGAGGAGAGCATGACAATGGGAAGCTGTTCCCATTTGGAATTGGAGCGGATGGCCACGGCAAGTTCCAGTCCGTTCATCTCCGGCATCACCATATCCACTAACACCAGGCTGATGTCATCGTTGCGGTCTAAGATTGAAAGGGCCTTCCCACCGGATTCGGCAACCACAGGCTTACTGTTGAACAAGGTGAGATAGTGGCTGAAAATGGTCAGGTTGGTGGCGTTGTCATCCACCAGGAGGATTTGGCGTCCTGAAAGGTCCAGGGCCGGGGTGGACCTGGGGGTCCGCCGTTGTTTTTTCAACCGGGCTGTGAACCGGAATATGGTACCGCCGCCGGGCCGGGGCCTGAGGCTGATGGTGCCCCCCATCATCTCCACCAATTGCTTGGAAATGGTCAGGCCAAGTCCGGTGCCCCCGTATTTCCGGGTGGTTGACCCGTCTGCCTGGGCAAAGCTGTCAAAAATAGTCTGTTGCTGTTCGGCTGAGATGCCGATACCTGTATCTGACACCTCAAAAGCCAGTTCTGCCCAACGCCCCCTTTCTTCAATCCGTTCCACCTTTACAAAGATTTCACCTTCCCGGGTGAATTTCAGTGAATTACCGGTAAGGTTCAGCAGGATCTGGCGGAGCCTGACCGGATCCCCCGTCAGATGGATGGGCACATCCGGGGCAATAAAGGAAACAAACTCCAACCCCTTTTGATGGGCCCTGAAGCTCAGGGTGGTGGTGAGGGTTTCAAACACGTCGCCCAGATTAAACGACGTCTCCTCCAATGCCATCTTTCCGGCTTCAATCTTTGAAAAATCCAGGATATCGTTGATGATATCAAGCAGGGCATCCGCTTCGGAGTTGATGGTCGTTACAAAACTGCTCTGGGTGTCATCCAGAGTGGTAGTCATCAAAATTTCCCCCATCCCCACAATGCCGTTGATGGGGGTTCGGATTTCGTGACTCATGTTGGCAAGAAATTCGGATTTTGCCTGGTTGGCTTTTTCCAGCTTCAGGTTCTGATCGGCCTGCCGGTGATGCATTTCGATCAGATCAGACCGCATCAGGGCGATGGTCTCATAGAGTTCATAAAGGGGATTATCCTCTGATACGTTAAAGTCGGCCTCTTTTTTTTCCGGTTCAAGATCCCACAACACCCGGCCACAGACTTCCGTGATTTCTTCAATATCTTTCCGGGTGACCATCAGTGGCCGTCTTTCTGGAGACGCCGTGTCATGGGGGACAGATCCGTTCTGGTTGTTGATCAAGTCAAAGGCCTTGTCAACGCTTTCAACAAATCGTATCCGCTGATTCACCAGCCGCGCGAAGAGTCTCAGGGCGTTGCGCGTCACCAGATTTGCCCCGCAGATATAGGTCTTGGTGGGTGAACAACGGTATTCCCGGTTCAGGCGGACAATCATTTTGGCATAGAGGGTCCGGGCCATGATGGAAGATTTTTCAACACCACTGTAATCCACCACCCGGATATAGTCGCTGTCTGAGAGCACGCCGTCCCTGAAAATCTGTTCGATACAGGGGGCGGCGTTTCTGACATCTTCTGCGGTCATGTTTTCTGCCTTGATGGCCGAGTAGAACAATTTTTTGGGGACCACCCCGCTGGTATAATAGTATCCGGTCTCAGGATCACTGGCATTCCACTGGGGTCTGAATTCAAGATCCGCCATCCGGAACATGGACCGGTCCTGCAGTGGGGGGGCCTTTGGTTGCCTGTTAATGGCAATGGCTGTCTTTACGGCGTGTTCATAGTCTGCACAGATGGCGGTTTGTACGTTGCCCTTGTGCAGTTTGGCCGCCGCTTTTATGGCCACCCGGAGCCAGAACCAGGCGTGGCAGATCACAAATCCCCGGAACCGTTCCTGGTTACTTTCGATGTATTCCCGCTGCCTGCGAATTTCCGATGTCCGGGGACGGCCGGTCAAAAGTTCCATGTCCCGGATCTCGACAAATGGTTCTGATACGTCCATTTCCCCGGCAAAGGCTTCCATGTTTTCATAGTAGTGCCTGATGGATACGGAAGTCAGGTTCCCCCGGTTCCTGGCATAGATGATATTATCCCCTATTTTTCGCAGAGAGATCGTATAGTCATCCATCTTTTTTTCCAGCCAGGCTTCGGTGGTCCGAATCTCAAGACCGGTTACCGGACATATCTGACGTATTTTTCGATCATCTATCATCATAGGAGCATCCCACAGGATGGAGATCTAAAAAGTATTAACCTATACCTACATGGTCTATCATAAATACTAAGGATTGCAATCCATATTCCGGGCGGTGTTCAAGTGGCGGCAAGAAATGTCATTACGGAAGACTCATCACCTGGAACTTACAGGGCCGGCTGCCGGGTACAAGCCACCTCCTTTTGCCAGGCACGCTCCAACACTTCCAATAACAAACGATTTGCTCCACAGCTCCGTCCCCCGCCCCTCTCGAAAAAAATCCTCTGGACAACTCAAATCAGACATGAGATAGTTCTATTTGGCATCAAAAATCAGCCATTCAAACTTTTTTCACAACAACCAAACTTTTTCACCCACACCCCCTTGCCAAGCCCGAAAAGACTGTTTACACTTTACTTCAAGACACACCTCAAATAAGAAAACACCACACGAGGGGTCTTGAAACACACTGTTTACACTATTATATGAAAAGGAGCCTCTTATGAGAGACAGAGCAGTCAGACGGCACCAGGAATTCAAAGTGAGAAAGAAACTGAACAGACAGTATAATAGTTGCATCGAAGATCTCCCCAGTGATACGAGAGATGCCATTGAAGGGAATGTGGACAAGATTAAGAAGGTCTGCGCCAATCCCTATTCCGAGGAAACAGACAGACACCTCGGGAAGAAAACCCTTCAGGAGCGCAAACACGATATCACCATGAGAGAGCAGCTGCAGTAAACAGCCCCTCTGATTGATCACTAAAAGGCCCGCTACAGTTCACTGAACTGTAGCGGGCCTTCTCTTTTTTACACTGTATCTTAAGTAGGAATCAGACTCCCGTTGTTCTGATCCGCTTTCAAGCAGGCCACCATATGCCCGTCAAAAATCTCTTTGGTTTCCGGCGGTGTCTGGGCGCACTCGGGGTCCGCAATGGGGCAGCGGGTATGAAATACGCAGCCTTTGGGCGGATTGGCCGGGCTCGGCACCTCATCGTTGAGCAGGATTCTCTTGCGCTTTCTTTCCAGGAGGGGATCCGGGATGGGAATGGCGGAGATCAGACTCTGGGTATAGGGGTGCAAAGGTTCGCAGAACAGGCGTTCCCGGGTGGTGAGTTCCACGATTTTTCCCAAATACATGACGGCGACCCGGCTTGAAATATGCTGCACCATGGAAAGGTCATGGGC
>JAKSBB010000786.1 GCA_022361315.1 Desulfobacterales bacterium | reverse complement strand
GCCATCCGCTCTCCCATCCCCACCAGGATGACCATGGCAAAGACGCCGATGGTGCTCTTCTGAAGTCCGAGAAAATCCGACATTGCGGACAGTTTGCCCCCTGGTGTGCCTGGTGTCATTCTACTTTTTGGCACCTATGTCTGTTTACCTTTGGCATATCTTCTCCTTCTGGAAATGGTCTTGTGGTTAATCGCCGTGGCGCTGGAAATATACGTACAGGGCATCACATATGGCTGCCCCGTCCGTCATCCGATCCATATCTTCCTGTTGTGACAGGGCAAGCCCCGACAGCATGGCCCGAAAGCCATCCGTTTCTCCACGGCCGTATTTATCTTCCTTGAAATCTATGTCGTGGACAATTTGGGCCAGGGCCGTCAACGCCTGGTCCTGAAACGGCAGTTGCTCTGTCATGACTTCAAATGAACACAGGTTCCCCTGGTGGGTGAATTCGCCTGCGTACATATCAAACCGGATTTCGTTTATTTCCGGCGTGTACTCGGGATCGGATACGAATTTGAACCGGGCGTCTTTGTCTATGAACCGGCGGATCAGCCAGCCGCAGGCAATCCTGTCCACGAATATGTTATTCCGGGTTACCCATACCTTGTTTTTCAGTTCAGGCAGGGCTCCCCGGCCGGAACACCTGTCCGTTTTTTTCCCGGTACTCAGATCGGCCAGGGCCGCCACCATGCGTTCGGCGGTTTTTCGTTCCGGTGCCTGGAAGAAATCCAGGGCAATGATCTCTCTCAACCGTTTCTGCAGGCGTGTCAACTGAGGAACAAAGGTCTCTGCCTTCGGGGACTCCCATTGCTTCTGCAGGGCAGCGGCATCCGCGATGAGTTTCTCGTAGTCGGTTTTTCTGGCTTTTCGGAACAACGCCCTGATATGATCGTTGTTGATGCCTTCCACAAAACAGGCTTCGATCACAGCACCTTCTCCCCCGCCTTCTGTAATCTCTTTCAGTATCCAGCTTAAATCTTCCCGGGTCTCATCTGAAAAGGGCATGGCGTAAACGGACTGCTTCACTGCGACTGCGCCCACCTGCTGGAGCCGCCGCCAGATTTTCACCCGGAGGGCATCCGGCTTCGGTGGTAGTTGATGGATCAGCAGCAGCCATTTGTCTGTTCGGTGTTTTATCATGGCTTATCTGTTTGTTGTTCAGTTGTTACTTGTAATGTAACAATTGTTTGTGTTGAATTTACATGATTCACCAATGAAATTCAACAGGCATTTCCATTGGGCACTACACGTTGTAAATATCGAATTATTGGGACGCGGACTTCGCGGTAAAAAGAGTATAGGTGAAGTGACCGTAATAGGTGGGAAGGCCTAATAAATAATCCGGAGATTCCGGATCTGTCAGGGCCTTGAACAGGGCCACATCCGAATCGCGTCTGTATGCATTCCCCCAGCGCATCCGGATGAGGTCGAGAACGGCTTTTTCCTCAGCTTCGCTCAGCGGCCCGGTAAGCGTCCGGGTGAATGCCTTTGCCGTTACATTGGTGAAGCCTGCTTTGGAAAGCGCCCGGGTTGTGTTCAGAAAATGGTGTTCCGGTTGCATATCCGGTGTGAAAGGGGCGATGCCTTCGGGTGTGGTATTGAGTCTGGCCTCAAGCATGGGATAACCCGGCAGCAATTGCTGGGATGACCAGGCCATCAGGGCAATGGTGCCGCCCGGTTTCAGGTGCCGGGAAAGACCTGCCAGGGCATTGCCCGACAGTTCCGGTATGTAACCCGCACAGTCAATGCTCAGGAGCCAGTCCATGTTCTGGGCCTCTGCCATGGCGTCCATGGCGCTGCCGGTTTTAAACCGGATTTCTGCCCCGGCTGCGGCCGCAATATCTCTGGCGGCGGTGATCAAATCCGCTGATATATCCACGCCCAGGATACGAAGGTCAGGGCGGGACAGTGCCAGTTCACAGGCCGGCAGCCCGCAGCCGCATCCAAGATCCATCCCGCGGCTGCCCGCCGGCAGATCCAGATAGTGGAACAGCTCAGCCAGAAGGTCCTCACGAAGCGCGTGGGATTGGGCAAGGCTGCGGAGATAGGGCACCGGATGATCCGTGTAATTTGATACGATCCTGTTTAAACGGCTGGTTCCCATAATTTTCTCCCAAAGAAGAGAGTGGTTTTCTTAATTTCATCCCTGGTTCCGGTGCCGGTGTCAAGAAGAAAAAGAACAGGGGCGCCGGTGCCCGGCCAGGTGCTGCCAGGCCGGGCGGGAGGACAGGTTTACGCAGACATGCGGAACATGGCCAGGGTGCTCTCCAATTGCCCGGCCTGGCGGTTCAGCAGGTTGGATATCTGTGCGGTTTGCTCGGCACTGGTGGCCGTGTTCTGGACCACTGAATCCACTTCTCCCAGCTCGGTCAATGTGGTTTCCAGCTGGAAGATCTGATGCTGTGATGCTTCCTTGATCCGGTCCATTTCCCCGTTGATTTCCTCAATTACACCGGAGATCCGGTTCAGTGCTTCAACGGCGGTATCGACGCTCTGGTTGCCGTGGGAAACGTTTGTCAGGGTTTCATCCACCAGGCGGGTGCTTTCTCCCACGGCTTCGGTACTCTGGTTGGCCAGCATCCTGATTTCTTCGGCCAGTACGGCGAATCCTTTTCCATGTTCCCCGGCCCTGGCCGCCTCAATAGTGGCGTTCAGGGCCAGTCGCCGGGTCTGGTCGGCAATGTTACGGATCACTTCCACGACCTTTGAAACGGCCCGGCTTGACCGGTCTATTTCTGCCATGGCAGAGACCATGGTTTCCATTTCTTTTTTCCCCTCGTTTGCGAGATCCGAAGACCGCAGGGCCAGGGCACCTGCCTGATCCGCACTCCGGGCATTGTCCCGGCTTTTTTGGGAAATGGCTTCCACCGTTGACCGCAGTGATTGAACGGACACGGCCTGATTCCCCGCCCATTCAGACAAGCTCCGGTTGGCTTCGTTGATCTGGTCGGTATCCTGTTTGACCTTGCCGGCAGATGTTTTGACTTCGCCCAGAAGCGTTCCCAGGCGATGGATGATCTTTCCGAAAGCCTCCCCCATCATGTCATTATCCGATGCTTTGGACACCTCCACCGTGAGGTCGCCTGCTGCGATTTTCTCAGCCACAGCGGATTGCCCGCTGAAGTGAATGGACATGGCGGAGAAGGCCCGCCCCGTATCACCCAGTTCATCTGTCCGATCTTTTACACGTCCCAGGGCATCCCGCTGCCGGTCGTCCACCGAAATGTTACCGGTGGAGAAGCGCTTGGCCATATCGGCCAGCAGGGTGATGGGGGGAACGATATCTCTGGTGATCCGGATGCTTGCGGTGATACCCGTCACCAATGCAAGGATCAGCAGGCATAGCAGGAAAATCGCAGCATTCCGCTGGAAGGTGTTGAGCCGTTCCATCTGATGTGCCCGGATTTCCCCGACTATGTTCTCCAGGAGGCGGTTCTGTGTATCCATTTTCAACATGGTGCTGCGCATGGACAGGTTCAGGTTATAAAACGTCCGGAAGGTGTCCAGGTAGGTGCCGGTGGCCCCGGTGATTTTTGCAAAAAGTTTGGCTTCTCTTTTGGCGGTGAACTTGGATTTCATCTGGGGAAGGGAGGTCCCCATGGTGGCATCCTTATCGATACCCAGCAGCTTTTCCATGTCAACGATCAATCCGCTGCCGCTGGTATCTTCCTGATAGAGGACAAAGTCCTTGGCCATTTCCTGGAATCCCAGGGGTTTATTAATCAATATGGTGGCAAGGGCCCGCCGTGCCGTTATGCTCTGCATGTCTTCCCTGAGGGCGAACAGGGTGGCCATGTCTTCCGGGCTGCCACCATCCCGGGTTGCCAGTTTTGTTTGCAGGCTTTCCCAGCGTTTGTTTACCTTTTTGGCGGCACGTTTTATGGCCCTTTCAAGGGAAAGGGCCTGCCCCAGGATCGCCGTGGACTGCCCCCGCAACTGGTCCATCAGTATGACGCCTTCGGCGAATTGCTCCCTGAACAGTGAAAAGGTTCGGTCATATGCCTGAAAGGTATCAGTAATCCGGCTCAGGTCCGCTTCATCTTCGATGGACAACCCGTTATCAATAAGGGCGGCGGCAGCCCCGGTCATGGCTTCCTTCAAGTGTGCATACCGTTCCAATGGCGTACCCCGCCCGGAGGAATCTGCGGCCGTCTGAGATTGGGCTGTCTCTTCTGTCTCGGTTTTTTGGGCCCTTGCCAGGGATTCTCTTTGAATCATCCAGTTCTGAGCTGCCTGGCGGGAACGGACACTGAGATCAACCACCTGGTCCAGTTCATTTTTGACTTCAATTTTACTTTTTACGATGTAAAAGGTGAAAAGTGCGGCGCCGGAAATCAGTAACGCGCAGCAAAGCAGCAGGGCAAATCCCCCGGATATTTTGTGTACGATTTTAATGTCTTTCATGATTTTTCAACTTTGATGGGTTATTGATT
>JAKSBB010000910.1 GCA_022361315.1 Desulfobacterales bacterium | reverse complement strand
CCTGGTCTTCCCTTCATTATGGACTCACTGCCCTGGATACGGTGAAGAAGCTCTACATGGAATGGATCCCCAAATATGCAGGGGCCGGGGCGGAAATCCAGATCCTCTCCCCCATGACCCGGGGCAGCCTCGGCACCCTGACATTGAACCGGGAGATCCAGGAGGCGGCCAATCCCTTTGCCCAGGGCAAACAGCAGCTCACCGTGGGGCAGCGGGTGTTCCGTACCGGTGACCGGGTGATTCACCGGAAGAACAACTATGAGCTGGGGGTGTTCAACGGGGATATCGGCACCATCACGGAAATCAACACCATGGATATGACCTGCGCCGTCGCGTTTTTTCCGGACAACCGGGTGGTCCAGTACCGGCAGGCAGATATTGCCGAACTGGATCTGGCCTATGCCATCACCATCCATAAATCCCAGGGATCGGAATTTGAAGTGGTCATTATTCCGGTGCTCACCCAGCACTTTAAAATGCTGTTCAGGAATCTGATCTATACCGGCATTACCCGGGCAAAGCGGCTGGTGGTCTTTGTGGGCACCCGGCGGGCCCTGGGCATGGCGGTGAAAAACCAGGACATCAGCCGGCGGCAGACTGCCCTTAAACCCCTGTTGATCGGTGACGGGGAATAGGGTATAGATGGATGGCTCCGAAAGTTTATAAACCGGAATTCGTCGGAGCCGCCAACCCGAAAAGAACTAAGGATATAATCCAATGAAAATGATGAAACGCCTACTGCTCATAATGATTTGTGTGGTGTGGCTTATCGGATGTTCAAAGGTCACCCGGGACAATTATGAAAAGATTGAAATGGGTATGGACTACGCTGAAGTGGTCGCCCTGATCGGAGAACCGGACAGTTGCGATGCCGCCCTCGGTGCCAAAAGCTGTATCTGGGGAAACGATACCAAAAATATCAAAGTGAAATTCATCGCAGACAAGGTGGCCCTGCCCAGCATGACCGGGCTTTAACAGGACACCCAAAGGAGAAACGACATGCAGTTTATTGTAATCGGACGTGACGGCACTGACGAAAATGCCCTGGACCGCCGTATGGCCGCCAGGGAAGCCCACCTGGCCACCGCAAAGGAAATGCACGACACCGGCCGCTGGCTTTACGCAGCAGCCATCCTCAACGACGCGGGTAAGATGGCCGGTTCCGTGATTGTCTGTGATTTTGAATCCGAAGATGCCCTGCGCAGCGAGTGGCTGGACAACGAGGCCTATGTGAAGGGCAACGTCTGGGAAACCGTTGAAGTCACCCAGGCTGCGGTAGCCCCCTTCTGGGCACCGAAAAACTAGAACGGCAGTAGCGAACAAGCCTACCGGTTCTGCTTCAGGCAGAACCGGATAAATTCCGGAATATCACTGGCCCGGTCAAAGCGAAGATGGGTCATGGCACGGGTTATGGCCACGTAGACCAGGTTGAACTCATCCGGGTCCGCATCTTCTGCGGTGATGGGGCAGCCCTCCTTCATCAGGGGAAGAAAATCGTCCATCAGCAGCACCTGCCGCCATTCCAGGCCCTTGGCCTTGTGGGCAGTGGTAAGT
>JAKSBB010000963.1 GCA_022361315.1 Desulfobacterales bacterium | reverse complement strand
TGGTCCGGCAGTTTTTCGGCACAAACCCGGGTGAATCCGGATCCAGCAGGTTCAGGGGCAGGATATGCCGGGAAATCTCCGTCAATGTCCTGTGAACCGGGCTGCCCGCCATGAGATTTTTATCCGGCCCCTGGCTCTTGAGAAGGCTGTCCACCTGTCCCGGATAAAGCCGGCAGTTGTCGGCATCCACGGTGATAAGGCGGTCGGGGGGAAGACTTCCGCAGGCATCTTCAATGCCGAAGACGGCCGGTACGCCAAATTCCCTGGCCACATTGGCCAGGTGACCGGCAAAGCTGCCCTTTTCGGTGACCAGGGCGGATGCCCTGCCCAGCAGGGGGGCCCATTTGGGCAGGGCCCGTTTTGCCACCAGGACGGCGCCTTTGGGAAACCGGGTGAGATCGGCGTCATCGGTAACGATATACACGGGGCCTGCGGCAGCACCCGGGCTGGCGGTTATCCCGCCGGCGGCAAGGGCGGTGTGGGTGTCATGCTCCGGGAAGCTTTCCCGGTTGGTTTTCACACGCACCTGCTTTAACGGCCTGCTCTGGAGGAGGACGATCCTGCTGCCGGTGTCGCCGTCTGTGCCGTCGTCCGCCAGCACGGCCCACTCAATATCCTGGGGGGTGCCGTAATGGTCTTCTATCTGCTGTGCGTACCGGGCAATCCGGATCATCAGGTCTTCGGTGAGCGACGGCGCGGACTGCATCTCGTCTACAAAGTCCATCCGGCATTCTCCCTCGTCCGCATAGCAGATGAATTTCTTTTCTTTTATCTGTACATCCTGGCGCAGCACCCGGGGTGATTCCCCCCGGGAGACCACAAAGAGGTCGCAGTTCACGGAACCGTCCACCACCGCCTTGGGCAGCCCCCAGGTGGACTGGATATAAACGGCGTCATCCCGGACATCAAAGGGGTGGCGGGTATAGACCACACCGCCGGACACGGCATCCACCATGGCAATACAGCCCACGGACATGTCCACATCCTCATCCCGGAATCCCCGGTTGAGGCGGTATTGAATGGCCGTGACAGAGTATTTGCCGGCCAGCACTTCCTTGTAGGCATCAACCACAT
>JAKSBB010001265.1 GCA_022361315.1 Desulfobacterales bacterium | reverse complement strand
GTTGAGCATGCTCTTGGTCGCCTCGACGGCGGTGATGTTGGCTTCGTACGCGCGGCTGGCCTCAACGGCGTTGACCATCTCCATCATGGGATCAACGTTGGGCATCTTCATGTTGCCGTTCTCGTCGGCCAGCGGGTGGCCCTCGCCGACATACACGCTTCGCAGCGGGGCCCGGTCGACAAGGATCTCCTTGACGTGCACGCCGCCGGGGTTGCCGTCGGCCGAGCCGGCCTCGAAGACCACGTCGCGCCGGCGGTACGGGTTGTAGGCGCCGGTGTCGTCGTAGACGGAGAACTGGTTGGCGAGGTTGGCGCTGATCACGTTGAGCCGTGTGCGCTGCGCCACGAGTGCGGAGGTCGAGATGTCAAGTGCGCCGAACATGCGTGTTACTCCTCAGCGGATCAGGGCCGCTCCCTGATGGCGGATTCGAGAGACTGGAACTGGTTGCGGAGCATCTCCAGGGCGGCGTTGTGCGCCATGGCGTTCTCGGCCAGGTCCTGCATGATGTGTTCGAGACTGCGGTTGTTGCGGTCGTGGAACAGGATGTTCTGGTCCCGGGGATCGGTGCGGACGTCGATGCGGTCGGAGAGGAACTTAATCTGCTGGGTGTCTTTCAGTTTCAGATCGCCGTTGGGTCCGCCCGAGCGGTTGCGACGCTCGTCGATGGCGTCGGCGAGCACCTCGCGGAAGCCGGCGGTGTCCAGGTCGACGGGGCGATAGTTGGGCGTGGAGAGATTGGCGATCGAGTCCACGATCACCTGGTGCCGCTGGGCGGTGAACTGGACCATGCGTTCGAGCACGGGCATGGAGCCGGAGTTGAACAGACCTTCGATCAATGCCAGTCCTTTCGATGGCGCAACGCACCGGCAGGGGCGACGCAAGTGCCGTACCGCACCGTCGCCGGGCTGATCAATCGATCCAAGTGCCCTTCGCTGTGTGACTTACCGTTGACACGACACCGCCCCGCCGCTCGGCCATCGCCGATCGTGAGCAGGTCTTGCGCCGCGGTGGCGCAACTGTTGCGCGAAACGGGCTGATCACAGCGACTGTTCGACAAGGTTGCTCTCCTTCCACTTGCGGAGCTTGAGTCCGAGCGTGCGGACGCCGATGCCCAGCGCCTTGGCCGAACGCTGACGGTGTCCCTGGTGTCGTTGGAGCGTGCGGACGATGATCTCGCGTTCGATGTCGGCGAGCTTGC
>JAKSBB010001148.1 GCA_022361315.1 Desulfobacterales bacterium | reverse complement strand
TCGGCCAGCGCATTGCCCATGGGATGCTATCCGCCGCGCTGTTCTCCACCCTCGTGGGGATGCACATTCCCGGCACCGGTGCCATTTATAAATCCCAGACCCTTGAGTTCTTAAAACCTGTGTTTATCGGTGACACACTTACGGCATGGTTTGAGATCCTGTCCATAGACAGGAATGCCGAGGAAGTGGTCATTAAAAGCTGGATTGAAAACCAGGATAAAATGATTGTGATCCGCGGTAAGGCCGTGGCCGGCCTGCTGCGCGGTTTAAAACCGACGCCCACCTCAACTTGAAATATCTGTTTTTCCAGATCTGTAAATAACCCTGTTTTATCAGCTATGTGAACGCTGTTTAATATATTTATCATTGACTTTGTATGTGAATCGTATTAATGGTTCGTATACGGAGGATATGTCAATGAATAGGAATGCCACTGATGTCCCGGACTGCACGGTTTTTCTGCTGGGAAAGGCCTATCAGAAAGCCCACGGAGACTTTAAGAAACAGCTCAAGCCCTTTGGACTGACCAATATGCAGCACCTGGTCCTTGAAGGGCTGTGGTATCAGGAAGGGCTGACTGCAGCCGAGTTGGGCAAGGTGTTGATTCTTGACAAGGCAACCCTCTCCGGCGTTCTCGAACGCATGGTGGAGGGAGAATGGATTATTAAACGTCAGGACCCGGATGATAAACGGGTCTACCGTCTTTTTCTTTCGGACAAGGCCAATGGGATGAAAACCGAATTGATCCAGATCCGGAAATCGGCCAATGAAACCCTGCTGGCCGGTTTCAGTCCGGAAGAACAACTGCTGTTCAAACGGTTTTTAAAGGATTTGATCTGGGAATAAAACCGCCGGTTCATTGCCAGTAAAAAATTTTACCCGGAAGACGTTGGTGTACTAACCTTATTGAGGTCAATATAAAAAACGAGAGGTGGATGAGATGCTGCTGTTAAACCCTAAAAAGTATCAGGACAGAAACTATCCGGACGAACGCTCCAAAGAGATCATGGTGAAAACCATTGAGTGGTTCGAAAACAAGGGTATGAAAAAAATGAAGGAGGATTACAGGTCCCGGGAATTTACCTATGACTTTGCCGAATTCATCAAAGAGGAAGGGATTTTCGAAACCCTGTTTTTGCCCAAAGGATACGGGGAAGAAGATCAGTACTACAGCACCTACCGCATGTACGAATTCTCTGAAATCTGCGGGTTCTACGGTACGGCTTACTGGTACATGTACCATGTTTCCACCCTGGGGCTGGACCCGGTATTCCTGGGGGATAACGAAAAGTTCAAACACCAGGCCGTTGAAAAACTCCGGGAGAACCCGCTGTGCGCATTCGGTCTTTCCGAACAGGAACACGGTGCGGATATCTATTCCTCATCCATGCGCCTTTATCCCCAGGAAGACGGCACATACCTGGCAAAAGGGTCTAAGTACTACATCGGCAACGGCAACGAAGCCGGTATTATAACAGTTTTCGGCAAGGTAGACGGCACCGACGATTACGTATTCTTTGCCGTGGACTCCACACATGAGAAGTACGAGTGCGTCCAGAATGTCATCTGGGCCCAGAACTATGTCTCCGAATTCAAGCTCCACGACTATCCCATCACTGAGGATGAGATCCTTTCACGGGGTTCCAAAGCCTGGGACGACATGCTGAACACCATTAATATCTGTAAGTTCAACATTGGATCCGGTGCCACCGGTATCGTTACCCATTCCTTCTATGAAGCCCTGAACCATGCGGCAAAACGGAACCTCTACGGTAAATACGTCACCGAGTTTACCCATGTGAAAAAGCTGTTTGTGGATGCCTACAGCCGTCTGGCCGCCATGAAACTCTTCGGTCTGAGAGCCACGGATTACATGCGCTGCGCCTCCGACACCGACAAACGTTACCTGCTGTACAACCCCATCATGAAGATGAAGGTGGCCATTCAGGGTGAAGAAGTTCATGAGCTGCTCTGGGACATCATCGCCGCCCGCGGTTTTGAAAAAGATCTCTACTTTGAGCAGGCCGTCATCGAACTGCGCGGCTTCCCCAAACTGGAAGGTACCCGCCACGTGAACATGGCCCTGATTGTTAAACTGATCGCCTCTTACTTCTTCAACCCAGGTGAGTTCCCGGAAGTACCCAGACTCAACGGCGGAGAAAACGACGATTTCCTCTTCCAGCAGGGCCCCACCCGCGGCTATGCCAAAACCCAGTTCCACAACTATCGTCTGGCCTACGACTCCAAAGACCTGCCCAACATCAATATCTTCAAAGCGCAGATCAAGGGCTACGAGGAATACCTCATGGCCTCCGGCATGGAACTCAAAGACCAGATGATGAACGACTTTGACTATCTCCTGGCAGTGGGGGAACTCTTTACCCTGGTGGCCTATGGTCAGCTCATTATTGAAAGTGCTGCCATTGAGAAGGTTGAAGATGAGGTCCTGGACCAGATTTTTGATTTCATGGTCAGGGATTTCTCCGAGTACGCCCTGGAAGTCTATTCTAAACCATCCAGCACCGAAGCGCAGCAGGCCGCCTGCATGAAGATGATCAAGCGGCCGGCTCACGATGCGGAACGGTTTGAAACCGTCCTCAGGGACCATGTATATTCCCTGATCGACGCATATGAGATGAATCCCTAAACCTTAAGCGCGATTCATCTGTTTGTATACCCCCCCGGAAAGGGCCTGCAGCGTGCTGCAGGCCCTTTTACATTATCCGGGGCTTTTGTCCTTGTAATATCAAAAGCTTTCATGATATAAGCAGCACTTTGTTGAATTCCGAGCGCTTGTTCGGAAACTGCCCGCAACCCATTCTACTGCGCTTATTACTCTACTCTATTGCGGGTTTTTAAATATAGTCTGGTTAAATGACAACAAAACTAAAGGTGCAAATAATACAATGTCGTTATCCTATCAACTGGATGAAAAACATGAGATGGTCCGGGCATCCGTGCGGGAGTTTGCCGAGTGTGAAATCCGTCCCGTGGCCGGTGAACTCGAGGAAAATGAAGATTTTTCCGTGGACCTGACCCGGCAGATGGGGGAGATCGGGCTGTTCGGCATGATCATTCCCGAGAAATTAGGGGGACAGGGACTGGACTACGTCTCTTACATCATTGCCGTGGAGGAAATCGCGAGAATTGACGGTTCCCAGGCTGCCACTGTGGCAGCAGGAAATTCTCTCGGACTTTCTCCGATTTATTACTTTGGTTCTGACGAACAACAGCAAAAGTATCTGCCGGAACTTTGCCGGGGAGATGCCCTGATGGGGTTCGGTCTCACCGAGGCAAACGCTGGCTCCGATGCCGGGGCATCGAGAACCCGGGCGGTTAAAGACGGTGACGACTGGATTTTAAACGGCTCTAAGATTTTCATCACCAACGCCGCCACCCCGATTACCCGGGGCACCATCATTCAGGCGATCACAGGCAAGGACCACCGTGGGAAACCGGAACATACCTGCTTTGTGGTGGAAAACGGAACACCGGGATATACCGCCACACCCATGAAGCATAAGCTCATGTGGCGGGCGTCAAACACAGCGGAAATTTCATTGTCCGATGTCCGTGTTTCCCAGGATGCCGTCCTGGGCCAACCCGGTGACGGTTTCAAGCAGATGCTTTCCACCCTGGACCGCGGCCGCCTGTCCATTGCAGCCATGGGACTGGGTTGCGCCCAGGGTGCCTATGAGGCGGCCCTGAAATATGCCAGGGAACGGGTACAGTTCGGGCGGCCGATCAGCAAACAGCAGGCCATTTCCTTCAAACTTGCGGATATGGCCATGAAGATCGAATTGGCAAGAAACTTCCTTTACCGCGCCTGCTGGCTGGCCGACCAGCACCAGCCCTTCGGCAAGGAAGCCGCCATGGCCAAGCTCTACTGCAGTGAGATTGCCAAGGAAGTGGCGGATGAAGCCGTCCAGATCCATGGGGGATACGGATTGATGAAGGAGTATGATGTGGAGCGGTTTTACAGGGATCAGCGCCTGCTCCAGATCGGAGAGGGAACCTCTGAGGTACTCCGTATGGTGATTTCAAGGGCCATCGGCTGCTAAAACCAGATATTAAGGCGGTAAGATATGCATATAGTCGTGACGATTAAACAGGTTCCGGACACCAACGAAGTCCGGATCGATCAGAAAACAGGTACCCTGATCCGGGAAGGGGTGCCTTCCATCATGAACCCGGAAGATAAGAACGCCCTTGAGGCGGCGCTGCGGATCAAAGAAGATCTGGAAGGTGTAACGGTAACAGTGCTGTCCATGGGCCCCCCCCAGGCCGGAAACACATTAATGGAGGCCCTGTGTATGGGGGCGGATCAGGCTTATCTTGTCTGTGACAGGGCTTTTGCCGGTGCGGATACCCTGGCCACTGCCTATACCCTGGCCATGGCATTGAAAAAGTTGAAGCCCGTGGACCTGGTACTCTGCGGCAGTCAGGCCATAGACGGTGATACGGCACAGGTGGGACCACAAATTGCCGAATGCCTGGGACTCCCCCAGATTACCTATGCCGAGCGTATCACGGCATCGGAAAGCAGCGTTGACGTAGAGAGTCGTTTCGGTAACACCCTTCGGCGGGTCAGTGCGAATCTGCCGGCTCTGGTAACCGTGGGTAAAAGCATTAATCGTCCCCGTTACAAAACCATGAACGGGATTGCCGTGGCCTTCAGGGATAAAACCGTTCATGTGCTGACCAGTGAAGATATTCGTGTAAACCCCAGCCGGATCGGGCTGACGGGGTCTCCCACAAGTGTAAGGAAAACCTTTGTGCCAGAACTGGGCCGTACGGGAGAGATCGTTGAAGGCGGACCGGATACGCTCAGCCTGGGAATTATCCGTACACTGGAAACTGAGAATTTGCTGTCGAAGGCGTGATAGATAGGGTGCTGTATAAAATTTGTAGAAGATAAAATAGTGAGAGGTTCAACCATGTCTATAACCATTGATACCGATACCTGTACCGGGTGTAAACGCTGTATACCTGCCTGTCCCTATGATGCACTTTTTATGGAAGGGAAAAAGGCGGTTCGAACAGACGGGTGTACGGGCTGCGGTGCCTGCCTGGATGCCTGTAAGTTTTCTGCCATCAGCCTTGCCGGCGGGCAGGGGCGGATCAAAATGGATATCTCCGGGTTCAGCGGAATTTATGTTTTTATCGAAACTGCGGGTGAAGGAATCGCCGACGGCTCTTTGGAAATCCTCGGGAAGGCCAGGGAACTTGCTGACAGCGATGCTGCTTCAGACAAAACCCGAAAGGTAACTGCCGTGCTCCCCGGGCACAGTCTTGAAGGAATGCCCGAGGAATTGATTGCCTTTGGGGCTGACCATGTTATCGCTATAGATGATCCCCGGCTGTCGGTATACAGGACCGACTATTATACCCGTGTTTTGACCGATGTGATCCGTGAAAAGATGCCGGAAATCCTTCTTTTCGGGGCAACCCCCCTCGGCCGTGACCTGGCACCGAGAATCGCCAACCGGATAAAAACCGGGCTGACAGCCGATTGTACAAAACTATCCCTTTGTGAGAAGCAGGGGATTCTGCTTCAGACCCGGCCGGCTTTCGGAGGCAATATTATGGCCACTATCGTCTGCCCGGACAACCGTCCCCAGATGGCAACGGTCCGTCCCGGTGTTATGCGCAGGGCGGACAGGGACGCTAAACGAACAGGCACCATAGAAGCCATGACCCTGTCGCTGGATAAAAAGGACGACCTGATTCGTGAGGTGGAAGTCGTAGATTGTTCCGGAGATGATTTCGATTTCGAAGACGCCAGAATCATCGTCGCAGGCGGCAGGGGGATGAAAGGACCTGAAGGATTTGGTCTGCTGGATGAACTGGCCGCTGTCCTAGGAGCCAGGGTCGGTGCCACCCGGGCCGCCGTGGAAGCCGGCTGGATATCCCGGGAGCATCAGATCGGGCAGACCGGAAAAACCGTCCGGCCGGACCT
>JAKSBB010000049.1 GCA_022361315.1 Desulfobacterales bacterium | reverse complement strand
GCGGTCCCGGTTCAACGCCTCGACTGCCACCAGATCCCCTTCCGGCACCGGGATATCCGGTTTGAACCAGGTACCGGCCATGGGCAGCGTCCCCTGCCGCCGGGCCAGGGCAGACCGGGAGAGCCCGGGGACTTTAAGCATCCCGGACCTTCGTCCGCCCCTTCCGGATCGTCTTCTGTGACGGCTGCCGGAATTGCTTGTATCCAAAGCTTTGGGGAGTGAGAACCTGTTCTCAATCCCCTTCCGCAGGGCAAGAAAGGTGGTGTTGGTCAACTGCCCCTGCCACACCGCATTCCAGATCTTATCCACCAGATTCCGGCTGCTCAAACCGGTGAGGGTCTGAAGGGCAAGAAAGTCATGGTCGACACCGGCATCCCGAAAAGCATCATCCCACGCCGGGTCTTCATTTTCTTTTGTACCGTCACCCGATCTTTCCCCGGTAAAAAACGCCATATCCAGCTCAAAACAGAACATGACCCGTCCCTTCTCCCGTCCCAGCCACAGGATCTCCCCTTCCTGCATCAGGCTGTCCAGAAAAGAAGGGTGGTAGCCCGTGAGCCGGGCCGGAAGGATATCCGTTTCCCAGAGTCCGGCAGATAAAGGAAGACAGGACAGGCCCTCCAGGGTATCAAAGAGATCATCCAGTCTGTCTTCACCACCTGACGTCCGAAGCAGCCCCTGGCAGTCCGCCAGAAACAGGGGCAGCAATTCGGTATCCAGGGGTTCCATATCCGGCCGCCCCGCAGCCCGGTGCATCCGAATAAGGATCTCAAGGTTCCGGGCATCGCAGATCTCTTGATCATCCCGTTCCTTTTGGCTATCCAGGCACAGTTCACCGGTGACAATGGCACCGGTTTCGGTCAGATCCCGGATAAACCGATCCAGCAGTTCGTCATTCAGCCCCAGTGCATTCCGGCTAAAACTTAAAGGCCGCGGTCCATAAAAGGATAGCCATTGGGCGAATAGCCCCAGTCCGTCGTCTGCTGCATTATCGCCGTCTGCAATCACAGGTTCCCATTCCCGGCCGG
>JAKSBB010000024.1 GCA_022361315.1 Desulfobacterales bacterium | reverse complement strand
TTGAGCAGGGCGAAATAACGCTCGGAATCCTTGGGCTGGCGCACCTGGCCGGAGATGGTGTCACCGGTTCTCAGGTTGAACCGCCGGATCTGGGACGGGGAGACGTAAATATCATCCGGCCCGGGCAGGTAGTTGTATCCGGGAGCACGCAGAAAACCAAAGCCGTCCGGGAGAATTTCCAGGGTGCCTTCCCCGTAAATCTGACCGCTTTCTTCAATGTTGGCCTGCAGCAGGGCAAAGATCAATTCCTGTTTCTTAAGGCCCCCGATCCCCTGTATATTGTACTTTTTGGCAAGCTTGGTCAGCTCACTGATCTTCATCTTATTGAGTTCTACAAGATTCATTCATTCTCCCGGTTTTTCATTCTCTCTGTGTGTGTGAGTATATTAAGGGTTGCGTATGTTGGGATACCTTTTTGACAATCGGGAAGCCGGTAGGGCGACCTGCGGATAAAAAAGATAGAGTTTGAAGCACTTAATACAAAAGACTAATTAAAGCAAAATCAGTCTTTTGTCAAGCGCTGTTTCTTCAATGACTGCCAGAGGGCGTCAACCCTTGCTGTCAGGGCGTCTTCATCCCCGGTGTTTTGGATCACATGGTCGGCCCGCGTCATTTTTTCACCCTGGGGCATCTGAAGGGCCAGCATCTTTGCCGCGGCGGCGGGACTTACCTTGTCCCGGGCCGCTATGCGTTCCACCAGGGTCTCATCCTGGGTGGCCACCGCTACCGTCACATCAAAGTGATCTTCCATCTTAAGCTCGAACAGCAGGGGCACCTCCACGGCGCAGGCCGGCGCTTTCGTATAGTCCGCCGTTTCCATCTGCCGCACCATCTCCGCGATAATCCCGGGATGGAGTATGCCTTCCAGCTGCTTACGTCGCTGGGGCTGTGCCAGGATAATCTTTCGTAAGCCCGCCCGGTCCAGAGTACCGTCCGGGCCGATCACACGTTCACCGAACAGGGCCACCACCTCTTTATAGGCGGGCTGTCCCGGTTCCACGATTTCCCGGGCTATTTGATCGCAGTCCAGGGTGACCAGGCCCAGAGTTTTGAAGCGGCGGCACACCAGGCTTTTGCCTGAGCCGGCTGAGCCTGTGACGCCTATTTTTAATATCGTCTTTTCCATATTTCTCCCGGGTGTTCCCCCATGAACCGCTTATATATTTAGAGGTTTGACTTATATTACAGGGGTGTGCTATTTTTCAACCCCGATTTGAATACCCGGTTTATTTATTAAACCTTTAACCCCTATTATAAAAAGGAAAATCAACATGGAAAGAACCCTGTCCATTATCAAGCCCGACGGCGTACAGAAAAATATCATCGGTGAAGTGATCAAACGTTTTGAATCCAACGGCATCAAAATTGCCGCCATGAAAATGATCCAGCTCACCAAAACCCAGGCGGAAGGCTTCTACGCCGTTCACAAGGAACGTCCCTTTTTCGGCAGCCTCACCGACTTCATGACCTCCGGCCCCATCGTTGTCATGATCCTGGAAGGGGAAGACGTCATTGCCAAGAACAGAAAGCTCATGGGCGCCACCAACTTCGAAGAAGCTGAAGAAGGCACCATCCGCAAGGAATTTGCCACTGACATCGAGAAAAACGTGGTTCACGGCTCCGACGCCCCTGAAACCGCTGCATTTGAGATCGGGTACTTCTTTAACGCCATGGAAATCCAGGCCCGTTAATTCCAAGATCTCTCCGAGATCAGCTTTTTAAAGCGCCCCTGTTACCGGGGGCGCTTTTTTTGCGTCTGCCCAACCCCTCTTTTCATTAAGGTATGAGCAGATCAAATCCCGTGGCCGCATCCGGCAGCCGCGTTCCCGTGGTTTCCGTCAGTTCATACATCACCACCTCCATCACCTGCCATACCTTTACCCCGCTGCGGATGCAGCCGGTGACCGTGGACGTTCCCCGTCCGCAGGCCATGTGCATGTGGAGAACCGGTTCTCCGTCGGCATTGGGAAATATGGTGCCGGTGCCGGAGATCTCATGGACGTTGTCCAGCTCTGCTGTGGTGGGGACGATGGGCGTCACCCTGCCCTGCGCAGGTCCTGTGACCAGGACGGAGCCTTTGTCCGCCCCGCCGAGGATGATCAGGGAGGCGGCTTTAACGGCATGGTCCTTTGCAAACTGCTCCAGCGTTTCATGGACCACATCGCCGTCTTCCAGGCGGATGACAAATACCCGTCCGGGTGTTGCTTCTGAATATTTCATGGGGGTTCCTTTGGATACGTCTCTAATATCAGTAAACGAATTGATTAAGGTGTGTTCATCTTTCCCGTGGCATACCCTTCAAGATCCAGGGAAATGAAAGTGAATCCCAACGGCTTGAGACCGTCGGTAATCTGCAGACGGATATCCGGCTCAGCCAGACGGGCAATATCTTCAGCCGGGGTTTCTATCCGTGCCAAATTCCCGTGGTACCGGACCCGCACCTGGGGAAAGCCCAGGTTATGCAAAAGGTCCTCAGCCCGTTCAATCCGGTCCAGGGCCGTTTCTGTAATGGGGTCATTCACAGGAATCCGGGTGGCCAGGCAGGACTGGGAGGGCAGATCCCAGGTGGGCAGGCCGAGCTGCCGGGAGCATTCCCGGATATCCTGCTTGGTAAAACCGGCTTCCACCAGGGGAGCCTTGAATCCCAGTTCTTTTGAGGCAGCGATCCCGGGGCGGTAATCCCCCATGTCGTCCCGGTTCACCCCCTGGAGCAGATGGGTAATTCCCTCCTGCTTTGCCGTGTCCCGGATAAGGCCAAATCCCCGAATCTTACAATGGTAGCACCGCCTGGGGGTGTTGGCCGTCACGGT
>JAKSBB010000940.1 GCA_022361315.1 Desulfobacterales bacterium | reverse complement strand
CTTTTCCACACTTTCCCTGTTCGGCGTGGTCAGGGGCAGCCGCCGGTCGATACAGAATCCTGCAATATTCGGAACGATTGAAATAACAAAGGGATCGGTGGGGACAACCACAGCGTCTATGGTACCATACAATTCATCCACCGCCGCCTTGAAGTCTTCATAAGAGCGAACACCGCGGGCAAGGATACGCAGCCCCAAAAGATCAGCACCGGCTTCAAGTGCTTTTACACCGAGTACGGGACTTCGATCATCGGGATTATAAGGTACAAAGATCTGTTTCACTCCCGGAATAATTTTCTGCAGCATTTCAAGACGCTTGGATTCCTGAGGCCCGAAGGCAACGCCGGTGACATTCCCTCCCGGACGATCCATCGCCTTCACGATACCAGCCTTGACAGGACTGTTCACCGGTCCGAACACCACAGGAATGCGGGAGGTTTCCGTGGCCTGCCGGGCAGCCAGTGACGCCGGTGTTGACATGGCATAAATCAAATCCACACCGACCCGGTTCAACCGTTCCGCCTCCCGCTTTAACGCGCCTTTATCCGGAATAACGCCGGCGTAAATGAATTCGAATCCGCTGTCTCTGCCGGTACCCAGGCGGGTCAGTCCGTCCTTTAATCCCTCCAGCGCGGGTTCTGCCACCGGTGTATAGTTGATCACCCCGATACGGTAGGGTTTCTTATCCGGCGAAAACATCACCCCCCCCCCCAGAGCACCATACATATCAGAACAAGGGTACTCCCGAGCAGCACCAGGTATCTTCCCATGGCCACCTCAGTCTGCCTTCACCAGGGTATGGGCCTGGCGGATGATATGATCGTCTATTTCCAACCCGATGGCGGCCGCAGTTTTCAAATTCAGGAACAGGTAATCCTCTGCGGTTTCGATGGGAAGACTGCCGGGATCAGCCCCTTTTAAAATCAAATCGGCCAGGCGGGCAGCCCTGCGGCCGATACTGGACCCGATAAAACCGTACCCGGTAAGGGCACCGGCCTCCACCTGTTTAAATCTCGGTGT
>JAKSBB010000216.1 GCA_022361315.1 Desulfobacterales bacterium | reverse complement strand
TGTTAAGCGCTCCAGAGCATTGATAAAAAGGTTGGTTTCATAGGCGTCGAATCCCGCAGTGGGCTCGTCAAAAACGAGGATGGGGGTATCCATTGCCACAATGGATGCCAATGCCACTCTTTTACGTTCACTGAACCCTAAATCGTGGGGGTTCATAAGTTGTAGGGGGAACAGGTCAAAATCCGATAGCGCCTGATTGACCAGGTGATCTGTTTTGGGGCGGGGGTATCCCAGATTATCGGGGCCGAATGCCACTTCATCCCTGACAACCTGCTTGCAGATCTGGTCGTCCGGATTCTGGAATAATAGAGCGACTTTTTGGGCCAGTTGAGAGACCGTGTGACCTGATGCGTCAAGCCCCTGTATCCATGTTTTACCTGAGGAGGGTCGCAGGAGGCCATTGAAGTGTCTGGCAAGGGTGCTTTTCCCTGAACCGTTATGTCCCACCAGTGCCACGCGTTCACCGGCACTCAGATCGAAACTTATATTTTTGATTGCGGTGATATGGTCTGAATATTTGAATGTCAGGTTCTCTGCACGAACCTGAACCGTTCTTCCCGTTTTTTCGTTCATTGATTTTTCATTCCCTGAACCGTGTCGCAAAATGAAATGGATAATGGGTTTTCTTCCGGCCAGAGTCCCTTTGCCTTAGCCAAAGATGCCACCTGTGTGTACCGCGTCCATTCCAGGTTAATTTGTTTAAAAACAGCAGAGGTTAAGATCTCTTGGGGAGTGCCGTCAAGAACCACTTTGCCGTCAGACAGAGCAACTACCCGGCTGGCATATTCTGCGATTAATTCCAGTCTTTGTTCCGCGATGACGATGGTGACCCCTTTATTGTTGAGATGGCGCAGGAGGTTAAAGAGATCTCTTGCACCCATGGGATCAAGAAAAGTGGTGGGTTCATCCAAGACTAAAATGGAAGGTGCCAAAGCGATAGCGGCGGCGAAAACCAATCGCTGCTGCTGGCCGCCGGACAATTGATAAGGGGAGCGCTCTGCCAGATCCTGGAGCCCTGTTATGCTTAGGACATGTTCAACGCGTTCTATGATTTTATCTCTGTTCAGTCCTTGGTTTTCAAGACCGAAGGCCACTTCTTCAAATACCGTATAGTGGAAGCCTGACAGCTGGTGTTTTGGATTCTGCATGACCATCCCGACATCCCGGGCGATCCGGCCTATTGCCATGGTGGAGATGTCGGTGCCGTCAACCCTGACAGCACCTTGTATCTGCCCCTGATACAAATGGGGAACAATTCCTGAAAGAGCACAGCAAAAGGTGGATTTGCCTGAATTGTTTGCACCGATGAGCCCGACAAATTCTCCTTTTGGGATGGTCAGCGAGATATCTTTCAGCGCGGCTGTATCCGTTCCGGGATAATGATAGGTCAGGTTCCGGATCTCAATGTCGGACATCAATACCCCCCAACACGATAACCGATAATGCAGATGGTAACGGCCAGCATCAATTGTCTCCCCCGTTTTTGGGCTGTTGAATCCGGGACGGTCCGGAGATAGGTTTTGGGATGTCCGGATTTGAATCCACGCAACTCAAGGGCGATTGACCGCTGCTCGATTTCAATGAGTGAGCCGAGAACCAGGGGGATCAGCAGCGGGAACAATCCAAAACACCGTTTCAGAAGACTGCCCTGGGTCTCCAGCCCCCTTGACCGCTGGGCCGACTGAATGGCCGTAATCCGTTCACGCATGGCCGGAAGTAACAACAGCGGGCTGCCGATAAGATAGGCAAGGGTCGGTGATCCGGCTGTCTGGGATATGGTGCTGATCAGGTCGGCCGGATGGGTCGTGAACACAAAAATCAGTGAGGCAATCAGTACAATCGACAGCTGCAGCAGTGTATTCAGGGCGAACAGCAAGCCTTCATTATATACGCTGAACCATGGGAGGCTGAGAATTACCGTATGATTTTCCGGATAAAGAATGCCGTGGATGGGGACCATAAAAACTGCCAGCGGCAGCATGGTCTTCCACAGGAATTTAAAGGCCGGTTTAAAAATACCCCCAGTGAGTAAGCAACCCAGGTTGATCAGGAGCAAAACACTATCCGTCAGCCATTCTCCGGGCAGCAGATAAACAGATACACCAATGAGAAGGATATAACACAGCTTGTTAAACGGATGAATCCGGTGAAGCCATGAATCCTTTTCAATAAACAATGTGGGGTGGGCGATGCGGGGGGGCATATTGAAAAATCTGCTCCTTTCCTGGTATGCTCGGCCAAAAACAGATTCGGATCGGAGCAGATGTTGGGTGTTTCAGATGTGATTAACTCTTAAGTGCAACCGCATTAATCCGGGGCAACCGGGCAGCCGTTCTTTCCGGCAGTGCTTTGACAATTCCCCAGGCCAGCACAGCCGTCACCACCTTGTCGATGAGGTTGGAGGTAAAGACACTGATGACCACTGACCCGAAAAGGCCTTTGCCCACGGCAAGCATATAGGAGGTTATAAAATCCGCGCCGGAGCCTGTAATGCCGCCAAACAGGTACAATTTGATGGGCACCGCAACAACCGCATTGAAGAAAGTGATAATGATACCACTGATAATTGCCAGCCACCAGGTTCTGAACAGTCCGAACTTCGCGCACAACCCGGCGGTGATACCTATGGCCATGGCCACGGGAGAGAACGCCGCTGCCACGGGTGAGGAAATCATTCCCCAGATCAAATTGGTCAGCAACCCGGTCAGACCGCCTGCCCAGGGGCCGGCCATGATACCCACGAGAACCGTTCCTATGGAATCCAGATAAACCGGCAGCTTCAGCATGGAGACCAATTGACCGGCTGCGATATTGATAACGATGGCCACCGCCATGAGTACCATGACGGTGGTGGTGAAATCTTTTTTCATGTTCTCGGTAAAACTCATGATGACGCTCCTTTTTTATTTTGAATAAACGATGTCAAGTTCAGGATATCCGGTCTGGGGATCAATGGTGCGCATAAAGCTGCAGTCCGGTAGGATACCGATTACTATTTCAGCCGTGGTATATACGAGACAGCCATCCATCAGGTGTGCACCGAAAGTGGTGCCCTTTTCGTCTGCAATGGCGATATGGCAGTGAGAACCCTCTGTGGATAATACGCCTGTCAGGGAGACGATTTCGAAATGTCCGTTCAGGGTTTCGGTATTTTCCTGGTTGGCAAAACGCAGCACCGCCCGGGTTAAGCTCCCGACACAGGTCAATATGCATGCTGCTTTGATTCCCCGGTTTTCAATGAGCTTATTAATCTCTTTGTTGAGATCCTGGCCGGGACGCAGCCGAACAGCAATGTGATCCAATTTTCCGTCCTTTGCTTTGAATGGTATAAATGGACTATCTCTATGGGGAAGCCATGCCAAAGTCAAAGTGGTTATATGAATGGGAAACCTGGATTGGGATTGGGTTTTTCGATACCGGCGCATCTGTTGTCAGGCCGGTGTCAAAGATGTTTTGACAGTTGTACTTTTAGGGGATTTGCCTGTGGGCGGAGTAAATGTCTAATGACATTCAGGTGTTTGGGGCATTCATTGTCATTGCAATGCGTTGGTCCAATATTATTATGAATCAGGCGTCCCTTTTTTTTTTGCATTAT
>JAKSBB010000656.1 GCA_022361315.1 Desulfobacterales bacterium | reverse complement strand
GTCCGCAATGTCGGATTTTCTCGGACTTCAGAAGAGCACCATCGGCGTCTTTGCCATGGTCATCCTGGTGGGGATGGGAGAGCGGATGGCCGAACGCTTCCTGCCCATCTATATCCTTGCCCTGGGGGGAGGTCCCCTGGCGGTGGGGCTGCTCCAGGCCATGGACAACCTGCTGTCCGCCCTCTACTCCTATCCGGGGGGATACCTGTCCGACCGGCTGGGGACAAAGCGGGCCCTGATGATATTCAACCTCCTGGTCCTCGCCGGCTTTGCCCCGGTGATATTGATTCCCGCCTGGCAGGCCGTGCTGGCCGGGGCGGTGCTGTTTATCTCATGGTCGTCCATATCCCTGCCTGCCACCATGAACCTGATTTTCAAAGTGCTTCCCCGGAACAAACGGATCATGGGGGCCAGTCTTCACGCCCTGACCGGACGCATCCCCATGGCCACAGGCCCGCTTCTGGGGGGTGTGTTCATCAGCATTTGGGGAGAGGCCACCGGGGTGAGGATTGCCTTTTGCGGCGCCCTGGTCATGGCCGTGGCCGCCCTGATCTTTCAACAGCTCATGATTGAAGACGACGCGCCGACGTTCCGGACAACCCAAGACACCTGCGATCTCAAACCGGAAAAGAACCCTGTCCGGCTGTTCGCCCTGATGGATCCGGCCATGAAACGGCTTCTGACGGCGGATATCCTCATCCGCTTCTGCGAGCAGATCCCCTACGCCTTTGTGGTGATCTGGTGCATGAAGACCATCGCATCCCCGGTGTCAGCCGTCCAGTTCGGGGTGCTGACCACGGTGGAGATGGTGACGGCCATCCTCATTTATATTCCCGTGGCCCGGATGGCGGACAAAAGCACCAGGAAGCCCTATGTGATCATTACCTTTGTATTTTTCACCCTTTTCCCCTTATTCCTGTTGTTCAGCCAGTCCTACGGCTGGCTGATGGCCGCCTTTGTGCTGAGGGGGTTGAAAGAGTTCGGAGAGCCCACCCGCAAGGCATTGATCATGGACCTTGCCCCGGATCACTGCCGGGCAGCCATGTTCGGCCTGTATTATTTGATCCGGGATATCTGCGTTTCCCTGGCCGCTCTGGGCGGTGCCTTTCTCTGGCAGATCAGTCCCCAGGCCAATCTGATCACCGCATTTGTGTTCGGCGTGGCCGGCACGCTTGGATTCATGATTTTCGGCAAAGACCTGATCATTCGGAACACCGATGAACACCCTTTAAAGGAGAATACCCATGACCAACACATATGAGATTCACCCTTCGGATATCGAACTGCTCCGCAGCCAGGGCATGTCCGGGGACGACCTGGAACACAGCATCACCGTGGCCCGCAAAGCCCTTGAAATCGCCGGCCGTGTATCAACTCCGGTGGACATGGAATTCGTCGGGCGGGGGGCCCTCTTCCACGACTTGGGCAAGGTAAAGACCCACGACATTGACCACGGCAGGCTGGGGGCTGAACTGGGCACAGAGCTTGGACTTCCCCCGGAAATCAACGGTGTCATGGAGAAACACATCCGCGGCGGCCTCACTCCGGGTGAGGCGGTAGAACTGGGTCTACCCGTTAAGGAATACACCCTTGGCCGTCTTGAGGAGAGAATTATCATCTATGCCGACCGCCTGGTGGATATCATCACCGAAGACATTGTTGAAATCAACCAGGAGAGTGAAGCGGAAACCCGGTTTGAAGAGATCCTGACCACAATTCCCAAATACGGAAAAAATGAGATCACCACCCGACGATATCTGGGCTATCACCGGGAAATCCAGGGGTTGTGCCGGGGCTGATCGCCGGGGCTGACCCGATTTAATTTTTGATAACATCCCGGACGGTATGATATAAGATATCTGTTTGAAATTATTGCATCCCATCCCCAATCATCAACCGAATAAGAAAGGAGTTTATCCATGGGAAAAGAAACCGTCCTCCTTAAAAATGAAGAGAAGATGTCACGCCTTGACGCGGTACAACTGCTGCGGAATATTGCGGATAAATTGGAAAAAGGTACCGTGACCCTCGCCAGGGGTGACAAAGAAGTGCGACTTGAAGTGCCGGATCGGGTTGAGGTGGAGATCAAGGCCGAGGAAGAAGTGGGCAAAAAAACCACCAAACGGAAACTTGAAGTTGAAATTGAATGGAAACTGGGGGACAGCAAAAAACCCAAGGCATCACTGGTGATCACTTAACTGACGATATTCCGCCACACCCATCACATATAACCATCTCATGGGGGGCCATCATGGCCCCTTTTTAATTCCCTTTCCAAAATTGCAAATCAGAACAGGCGGTTGGTCCGGAATATGAGAACAGGGCTGCCCGTGGCATAAAAGTTGTATTTTCAGGTGCCGGTATACAGAATCTGAAACGAGTATCTTTTTTCACGCTAAGGAGTTCTTCGACGGATGCGCACTTTGAAAATCCCTGCTGTCATATCTCTGGCCTGCATTTGCCTCTTTCCCACCGCTTCCAATGTCATGGGGTCTCTCGCCCCTGGAATAATTCCGGACTTCCAACGCATACAACAGCCCCCCGTGCCCGATGTGATCGTAAAAGAAGGGGTGGTAAAGTCTGGAGAGACCATTTCCCAGATCCTTGATCCCTACCTTCCCCTGAAATCCGTATATGCCATCAACCGGGACAGCCGATCCGTGTTCTCCCTGGAGAGGATACGTCCGGGCCGTCCATACAGGATATTCACCGAATCCGGTCTGATGACCCGGTTTGAATACGATATCACCAACCAATGCCGTCTGTTGATCCAGAGAAAGGATGGCGGATTTTCCATCACCAAGGCCCCCATTGCCCATACCTTTGAATTGAAGTTGGTATCAGGCACCATTACCACAAGCCTGTATTGGGCAATCCTAAAGGCCGGTGAAACCGGAGAACTGGCACAACGCCTTGCCGCCATATTTGCCTGGGACATTGATTTTATCCGGGACATCCGCCCCGGTGACCGGTTCTCTCTCCTCGTGGAAAAACGGTATCATCGAAAAGCCTTTTCCGGTTACGGCCACATCCGTGCGGCACGGTTTGACAATCGGGGGGAAACGTACCAGGCATTCTGGCACCGGGGGGAAAACGGCTGTTGCGGCTATTATGACGCAGACGGGCGCTCCCTGGCCAAGGCCTTTCTCAAAAGTCCCCTGGACTATTCACGGATTTCATCCGGTTTTAATCTCAAACGGATGCACCCCGTTCTCAAGGAGGTTCGGCCCCATCCGGCAGTGGATTATGCCGCCCCGGAAGGGACACCCATCAAGGCTGTGGGAGACGGGGTGGTCACAGCCATGGGGTACAGCCGCACCATGGGCAACCATGTGACCCTTCGCCACGCCGGCGGTTATAAAACCCGGTATTTTCATATGAGCGGGTTTGCCCGGGGCCTTGCCCGGGGCAGCGAGGTATCCCAGGGAAGAATCATCGGTTTCGTGGGGCAAACCGGATACGCTACGGGTCCCCATCTCTGTTTCCGAATGACGGTGAACGGACGGCCGGTGGACCCTCTGGGCCCCAACCTGCCTTCCGCAGATCCCGTTTCCCGGGATGAGCTGGACGCATTTCAGGCAAACGCCTCCGAACTGGCCGGCAGACTTGATTTTTTGGCTGAATCAGTTCAATATGCAGGTATTCCTTAGTCTAAAACACATCACCTGAACGCAGGCCTGGGAAAAATATGAAAATAACGCTCAGACATGTGGTTCTTTTTGTTTTGGTGGCTGCCGTAAGCTGGTATACCGGTACGGCAGGTGCCGATCCGGAGCGCCTGCGGGTGGGGTTCAGCCAGTGGCCGCCGTGGAAAATCACATCCGGGAACACCATTGACGGGATTGATGCCAGAATCCTGAATGCCCTGGCCCGACATGCCGGCATTGAAATCGAATATTTCAAATGCCCCTGGCCCCGGTGTATCGATATGTTCAAAAAAGGAGAGTTAGATCTGCTTACAAGCTTTGGCAGAAATACAGAGCGTGAGATCTTCACCCACTACCTTCTGCCACCTTATGTTACCGACCCAATCACCTTCTGGGTAAAAAAGACATCGGGACGACGCATTGACTCCTATGAAGATTTGAACGGTTTAAGAATAGGGACAACAAAGGGATCCATGTATTTCAGCCGGTTTGACAAAGATGACCATCTCAATAAGGTCGCTGTGGGTTGGGAGCGGCAGTTGTTTATGATGCTGGACAATAACCGGATTGATGCCTTTATCGGTTATGAGACCTCAATTAAATATAATCTGGTTCTGGAAAAGTATACGAACCGGTTTCACCGGGTGGCATTCTACCATCCCGGAAGCAGCTCCCATATCGCCCTGTCAAAAAAATCAAAACACGCAGGCCTTCACCCGAAACTGAGCAAGGCTCTGGACCAGCTTGTCACCGCCGGGGAAACCCATACAATTATCCGGGAATTTCTTTCGGAAACAACTGCCAGCCCCTCAGATTTTCAATAATCCGCCCCTTATCTCAAACGCCGGCAAAACTTGACAATCCATCCATCTGCTTTTAGTTTAGGTTATTTTTACCTTAACCAAAATCCTTTGGAGACAATATGCTGAAACTCGGAGAAAAGGGGGCGATCCCCCAGAACGATAATGAAACCTATGCCATTGCCCCCCACATTCCCTGCGGTGTGGTCACCCCTGAACTGCTCAGAAAAATTGCTGATGTATCTGAGAAGTACAATGCCAAGGCCATCAAAATCACCGGTGCCACCCGTATGGCCATTGTGGGCCTGAAAGAAGAGGACATTGACGGGGCCTGGGAAGATCTGAGCCTGGATAAAGGCGCAGCCGTCGGTCTTTGTGTACGTTCCGTGCGCACCTGCCCCGGCACCACCTTCTGCAAGCTTGGCAAGCAGGATGCCCTGGGCATCGGAATGGAACTGGACAAACGCTACCACGCCCTGGAGCTTCCCGGGAAATTCAAAATGGCGGTTTCCGGCTGCAAGCTGAGCTGTTCCGAATCCTGGGTCAGGGACATCGGGCTCATCGGTTTACCCGAAGGCTGGACCGTTGTTATCGGCGGTAATGTCGGTATGACGCCCCGGATTGCCCAGGAAGTGATCAAAGAGCTCAACGATGACCAGGTAATTGACGCCTGTGAAAAAATCATTGACTGTTACAAGGAAAACGCCAAGAAAGGCGAACGGCTGGGAAAAACCATCGAACGCATCGGACTTGATCCTTTCAAAGCAGCCGTAACCGCTTAAACAAGACCAAGGAGTGCCCATGACACCGATCCCCCAGGAACGATTCCAACTGGACCGCTTCCCCCTTGACATCTCCCCCCGGATACGGGTCGTGGGCAACTACTACTTCAACCTGTTCCTGGTGACAGGGCAGGATAAAAGCCTGTTGTTTGAAACCGGGGTCTCGGGTATGGCGGATACTGCCATCTCCCAGCTGGAGGCCCTTGGCATCGCACCGGACTATATCGTGGTCAGCCACCCCCATGCCGATCACCTCACGGGGTTGCCGGCCCTGGCAGAACGGTATCCCAACGCCCGGGTGGTCTGCGGCAGCGGCGCCCCGGAATTCGCCGCCCACCCCAAGGCCGGAGCGGCCCTGGTAAACGAAGACCGTTACATGTCCGACGAATTGAAACGCCGTGGCCTGGCCCCGGCACGTCCGCCGTTGACGGAAAGCCCCGATTTAACAGACGCCATGATCATTGAGAAGAATACCGGGCTGGATCTCGGGGGCGGCATCTGTGTTGAACTGATGCCTGTCCGGGGGCATTCCCCAGGCAATCTGATCGCCTGGGTGCCTGTGGACAGGGCCGTATTCTGCTCGGACTCCATGGGGTTTCACTATCCGGAACGGGGGTTCTGGCCCTTGTTTTTTACCGGGGCCCGGGATTACCTGGATACCATTGATATGATTGAAGGATTAAAACCGGTCTGCCTGGCCCCGGCCCACCAGGGACCGGTCACAGGCGAAGAGAATGTTTCACGGGCCATCCGGGAATCCCGCGCCGTCACCCTTGATGTCATCCGGAGAATAGAGGCCGGGGATCGGCCGGATGACACCCTCCTAAAAGAGATGTACGAAAAATCTTACCGGGATGAGTTCACCCTGTATACCCCCGACAACATCATGGGGTGCACCCGATTGCTAATGAAACGGACCAGAGAGATGTAGGGAGAAGCTTTAAATCCGTTTGCGGTCCGGTTGGTCCCGGAAGATGACAGTGTTTCAGGCAAATAAATGGTAAAGCCACTCATTCACCGTATCCGCAAACACGATATTCTCGCAGGGCTTGGCCAGATGATCGGTCCTGGCATCGTTGGCCTTGAGGTCTTTCATGGATTCCAGAAAGGCAATGTTTCCGGATAAAAAGATCACCGGCACCCGGGTATCCTTCCGCCGGATATGATTATAGACATCCATACCGTTCAGGCGGCCCGGCAGAATATAATCCAGGCTGACCAGGTCAAAATCTTCCCTGTCAAAGGCCTCAACAGCCTCCTGCCCCCTGGCCGCCACCACCACCTCATGGTTAAAGGGCGGCTGGCTCAGGATCTTGCGCTGAACGCCGGAGATGGCCTCTTCATCTTCCACGATGAGGATCTTTTTACCCTGAATCACCTGTTTTCTGGCCATGCGGCGTTTTTCCCGCCGGGTCAATTCCTTGTTCACCAGGGGGATGGAAATAACAAAGGTGGTACCCTCCCCTTCTTTGGAGGTAAAGGCAATACCTCCCCTGTGTTTCTGTACGTACTTTCTGACGTTGGACATCCCGTAGCCGGTCCCCCGGATCCCCGCTTCATAGCTGCTGCGGATATCCTTACTTCCCTTTAGGGTGAACGAGGGGATATATATCCTGTCATGATACTGCTCGGGAATACCACAACCGTTGTCCTGAATTTCAATCACCAGGCAGTTTACGGAGTGGGCCGTGGAAATTCTCAGTTCCGGGTTGGCCTTCTTGCTCATGGCGTGGACGGAATTCTGGATCAGGTTGACCAATGCGTGCTCAATCATCCCGGGATCGGCAAGCAATTCCGGCAGGCCGCTCCCGAATCGCTTTACCACCCGGACCCGTTCCAGCTCTTTTTTCATCAAACTGAGCACCAGGTCGATCTTTTCGTTAAGGCTGAAGAACTCTTCTTTGGGCTCCTGGTCCCGGGCAAAGGCCACCAGGTTTTTGGTGAGATTCTTCCCCCTCAGGGTCTGGTCCAGAATAATCTTCAGGGCGTCCCTGATCTCCGGATCCTTGCAGTCAATCAGTGAGAACTCTGCATTTCCCATGATGCCACCCAGGATATTATTAAAATCATGGGC
>JAKSBB010000387.1 GCA_022361315.1 Desulfobacterales bacterium | reverse complement strand
TAGTGGCTGTGACCGGCCGTGTCGATCAGCACCATATCCATGGACCGCATCCTGTCCAGTGCGCAGGACAGATCCTCTCCACTGAAAGCTGGTACACATACAAGCCCCATGATGCCCGCATAGGCTTTGAGCTGTTCAAATGCACCGATTCTGTAGTTGTCAATGGAGATCAGCCCGACTTTCATTTTCCGGTTGAAGGTTAAAAAGGCTGCCAGCTTGGCGATGGTGGTAGTTTTGCCCACACCGGTGGGCCCCACAAAGGCCGCCACATGGGGAACGCCGGAACTATTGTTCCGTTCAAAATAATCTTTAATTTTCAACCGCTGCAAACATAGCTGCATGACGTGCTTTTTCAAACGCCGCACCCGGGCCTCCGGATCGGAATCTTTAGGCATGGCCTCAGCCGCCGCTTCGATCAGACTTGCGGCAAGCCGCTCACTGATCCCGCACCGAAGCAGAGAGGAAAGTATGCCCACCGACTCAAAGTGCTTACATAAAATGGACTGCATTCCGCTGCCGAATCCTGCGATGGCAATCATATCCCTGATTTCGGCAATGTCCGACTTCAATTCCCCCAGATCCGCATCTTCCTTTTGAGGCACTTCCGGCTCGGCCAACTTAACACCGGCCTCCACCTCAAACATCTCTTTTCCATATGGATCTCTTGGAGATTTCGGAATCTTGCGGGTGGACAGAATCATGGCATCCGGACCCATTTCATCCTTGATACTGGCCAGGGCTTCCTGGATATTGGCTGCCCGGAAGACTTTTTTATTCATTTTTCAAACTTACCTTTCCAACAGCCTGCAGGTTGATATCATCTACAATTTCAGCATGGGACACCACAAACACTGTGGGCATGGACGACTCCACCAGTTTGCGCACATGACGGCGAAGGGTGGGCTGGGTCATCAGCACCGGCTGGGTATTGATGGATAACAATTTCTCCACTTCCTTTGAAATGGCAGCCACCACTTCACCGATCAACATGGGATCCAATGCCAGGTATGCCCCGTGTTCCGTTCTTTTGATATTCTTGGACAATATCCCTTCCAGATTACGATCCAGAGTCAAAACCTGGAGCGACTTACCGGGTTGCAGATAAGGGGCCAGCATGGCTTTGGCTATCCGCTGCCGGACATATTCTGTCAGCAGATCCGGATCTTTTCCTGCCGGAGCGAAATCCGCCAGGGTTTCCACGATGGTCAGCAGATCCCTGATGGATATCCGTTCCCGAAGCAGATTCTGGAGCACCTTCTGAACCACACCGATACTCAGCAGGTTGGGCACCAGTTCCTCCACGGCCTTCGGACTGGTTTTGGCCAGGTTATCCAGAAGATGCTGAACATCCTGGCGTCCCAAGAGATCGTGGGCATTGGCCCGGATGATTTCCGTCAGATGTGTGGCGATAACCGTGGAATTATCCACGACCGTATATCCGGCGAACTTGGCTTCCTCTTCCCGGTCCACGGGAATCCAGAGCGCCGGCAGGTTAAAAGCGGGCTCAACCGTTTCAATGCCCTGAATTTCCTGGGCAGCTCCGCCCGGATCCATGGCCAGGTAGTGGTTAACCATGAGCTCCGATCCGGCCGCTTCCACACCTTTGATCATCAAACGATACT
>JAKSBB010000105.1 GCA_022361315.1 Desulfobacterales bacterium | reverse complement strand
GGGTGGAATCCATGCAGGCCCTCATGCTCTCGGTTTTAGGGGGGGCGGAAATTCAGAACGAGGCGCTGGGTACCCTTGAATCCTATATGTCCATTTCATTTGAAAAATTCATCCTGGATGAAGAGATGTTCTCCAGACTCCAGCGTATCCATCAAGGGCTGGACACCTCGGGTATGGACGAACGGATCGCCCTGATCAAGGAAGTGGCCCACGGCGGTTCCTACCTCACCCACCCTTCCACCTTCAAGGCATTCAGGGACAGCTGGCAGCCCCGGGTCTCCGACTGGAATGATTACGACACCTGGGTTAGGGCAGGCGGCAAAGATGCGTTAAAACGGGCTGGTGATATTCTGACAAACCGGCTTGCCGGAGAAGCCGCCATTTGCATCGACGACCACACGGATAAGGCGCTCAGGGAATACATGGAGAAGGCAACATCCGGAAATTGATACTGCACCGGGAGCTAAAAAAGGAGTTTAATTATGATGACCTCAAGAGAACGCGTGATGGCGGCCCTTCGCCTGGAAGAACCTGACAAAATTCCCTTCATCGACTGGGTTAAGCCCGGCATCCGGGATGAAATCATTCGCCGCAGGGGCGGAAACCCCGACACCTGTGACCTGGCGGACTTTGCCAGGCTTGCCGGTATGGACGGCATCAGCATGGATGATTACTGCCCTCCCTTTTTCTGCGAAACCATCGTGGGCAGCGACGGGGCGGAACACCTCCAGGGTGAGGGGCTGATCAAAACCGAGGCGGACCTGGATAAAATGGTATTTCCCGATCCCGGGGCCCCGGGGTTCTTCGATACGGCCAAACGGTTCATCGATGATTACGGAAATTCCGACCTGGCCCTGTTTGCAGGCTTCCGCACCGGTATGCTCAACACCATGTTCTCCATGGGCATGATGGGCTTTTCCATGGCCCTCCACCAGAACCGGAAGCTGCTGGATGCGGTGATCGACCGGTTTACCGAATGGAATATCCGGGTGGTGGAAGGCTTGCAACCCCTGGGATTTGATTTCCTCATGTCCTATGATGACATCGCCTTCAACTCCGGTCCCATGTTCTCTCCCTCCACCCTGAAAGAGGTGTTTATTCCGAGAATACAACCCCTGATCGACGCCATCCGTCTGCCCTGGGTCTATCACAGTGACGGCGACCTGGCCAAAGTCATGGACGACCTGGTGGGCATGGGCATATCCGGCATCATGTCCTTCCAGCCCGACGTCATGGATATCAAAGAGATGAAGGACAGGTACGGGGACCGAATTGCGGTCTGGGGAAATATCGACCTGCACTATACCCTGACCCGCGGCACGGCAGCCGAAACCGTGACGGAGGTAAAACAACGGATCAGGGAAGTGGGGCCCGGCGGCGGCTACATCATCTCCACCTCCAATGCCTTTACCGAGTATTGCAAACCCGACAATGTCATGGCCATGATAGAAACCATTGAAGCATACAGGGACTATCCCATTCACGTGCCGGAATAACCATGCAAGCGAACAACGACACCACCGGCCGTGCCTTGGTTATCCATCCGTCGGACAACGTGGCCACGGCCATCCGAACCGGCCCGGCGGTTACCCGCTACCGTGTTCAGGATAAATCCGGCAGGGGTGGCACCGACATCCATACGGCCGCTCCTGTTGAATTCGGCCACAAAATTGCCCTGATCCCCATACCGGCGGGCCGGGAAATCATCAAATACGGCGAGACCATCGGGCGGGCAACAACCGACATCGACACAGGCAGCCACGTCCATATTCACAACATGGAAAGCTGCCGGGGAAAGGGAAAATGAAGGATTTAAAAACGGTGATGATCAGGGGATACGGACGGGAGGACGGCACCACAGGCATCCGTAACCACCTGGTGGTGGCGGCCACGGTATTCTGTGCCAACCATATTGTAGACCGGATCGCAGCTCAGGTGCCCGGGACGGTGCCCATCACCCACAACGCCGGCTGCGGTCAGCTGGGCACCGATGCGGAAAACACCCGTGACATTATTCTCAAAACCGGGTGCCATCCCAATGTCGGGGGCATTCTCTATGTGGGCCTGGGTTGTGAACAACATGGGGCCGCCGCCCTGGCAGACCAGGTAGCGGCCACAGGGAAACCGGCAGCCGCCCTGGACATCCAGGCCTGCGGCGGGACCACCCGGACCATAGAAAAGGGAATTTCCGCCTGCAAGGACCTGTACGGCCGTATGGCAGGCCTGGGCCGCCGGGTGGACGTCCCGGCCACAGGTCTGATCATCGCCCTGGAGTGCGGAGGATCCGATGCCACCTCGGGCCTGGCCGCCAACCCGGCCGTCGGGGTATTCACGGACCGTATGATCGATGCCGGCGGCACCGTGGTATTCGGGGAAACATGCGAACTCACGGGAGCTGAGGCCGTGATCCGGAATAGAACCTGCGACCCTTTGGTACAGGACCGGATCATCAGCCGTATTCACCGGACCGAGGCCTCTGCCAATGCCATGGGCGTTGATATGAGAGGTTCCCAGCCGTCGCCGGGAAACATCGCCGGCGGACTTTCCACCATTGAAGAAAAATCCCTGGGCGCGGTATGTAAATCCGGAAACCGTCCCATCACAGGCTTTCTGGCGTACGGGGAAGCCATCAGCAGGAAGGGCCTGAACTTCATGGACTGCCCGGGTCAGGACCTCACCTCCCTGTGCGGGATGATTTCCGGCGGGGCACACCTGGCCCTGTTTACCACCGGACGGGGTACCCCCCTGGGATACGC
>JAKSBB010000902.1 GCA_022361315.1 Desulfobacterales bacterium | reverse complement strand
CTGCTACTGCATGGGTATCACCCAGCATACCAGCGGCACCGACAATGTTAAATCACTGGCCAACCTGTCCATGCTCTGCGGACATATGGGCAAACCCGGGGGCGGGGTCAACCCCTTAAGGGGTCAGAACAATGTCCAGGGAGCCTGTGACATGGGCGGTCTTCCCAACGTGTTCCCTGCCTACCAGGCCGTGACCAGCGCGGAAGCAAGAAAAACCTATGAAGCCGCCTGGGATGTAAAGGACATGTCGGCCAAACCCGGCCTGCCGGTCACGGAAATGATGGAGAAGGCCCATGAGGGGGAATTTAAATCCCTGTATATCATGGGAGAGAACCCCATGGTGTCTGACCCGGATCTGAACCATGCGGAAAAAGCACTGGCCAACCTGGAGTTCCTGGTGGTTCAGGATATTTTTGAAACGGAAACCACGGCCATGGCCGATGTGGTGTTGCCAGCCTACAGCTGGGGAGAAAAAGACGGCACCTATGTCAATACAGAGCGTCGGGTCCAGCGGGTTCGAAAAGCGGTGAACGCACCGGGTTACGCCCGCCAGGACTGGGACATCTTCTGCGCCATTGCCCGGCGCATGGGCTATAACATGCGTTACGAAGACAGCCATGAGATATTCAAGGAAATTGCCGCCGTAACCCCGTCCTACCGGGGCATCACCTGGGAACGCATCGACGATGTCGGCATCCACTGGCCCTGTCCGGATGAAAGCCATCCCGGCACCCCGATTCTTCACACCACCCAGTTCGCCCGGGGCAAGGGGCTGTTTCATGCCATCGAGCACCAGCCGCCCGCGGAACTGACCGATAAAGCCTATCCCTATTTCCTGACCACCGGGCGGATTCTTTATCATTACCACAGCCGGACCATGACCGGACGGACCGAAGGCCTCAATGTACTGGCACCGGAGTGTTTTGTGGAGATTTCACACAACGACGCCAAAAAACTGGGCCTGAACGCCGGGGATATGGTGGAGGTTTCTTCCAGAAGGGGTCAGGTCAGCGCCAAGCTCAAAGTCTCCTTTAAAGCGGTAGACGGCACCATTTTCATGCCGTTTCACTTTGCCCAGGCCGCTGCCAACAAACTGACAAATGCCGAACTGGATCCGGTGTCCAAGATACCGGAACTTAAAGTATGCGCAGTTAATATCAAACCGGAGGCATAACGCTGAAGTATACTGGTTTTTAAAACCAATCCCATAAAAAAACAAACCGCCCGGCATGAACATGCCGGGCGGTTTGTTTTTATACGATACGCCTCGTTAGGACACAGGCAGCCTGCCAATACGCAGACTGCCTGTTTTTACTTATGCAGGCTGGCCGGCAGACTCCTGAACCGGTAATTTGGGGGATACACAATCCACAGCCTGGAACTTTTTGGGGCATTTTTCCAGACAGATCCCGCACTGGACGCACAGGGCCTGGTCGATCACATGTACTTCCTTCTTTTCTCCGGTAATGGCATTCACCGGGCAATTCTTGGCGCACATGCCGCATCCCACGCATTTGTCCTCCTGAATGGTAAAGGAGATCAATGCCGTACATGCCTTGGCAGGACAACTCTTTTCATCGATATGTGCCTCATATTCATCCTGAAAGTATTGCAGGGTGGTCAGGATGGGGTTGGCGGCACTGGTACCCAGTCCGCAGATGGACCCGGCATGGACGGCATGACTCAGTTCATGCAGCAACTCCAGGTCTTCTTTACGGCCCTTACCGGCACAGATGTCTTCCAGCACCTCAAACAGCTGTTTGGTACCCAGCCGGCAGGGAACACACTGGCCGCAGGATTCGTCCATGGTGAAATTCAGAAAATACCGGGCAACTTCCACCATGCAGGTGCTTTCATCCATGATCACCATACCACCGGAGCCCATCATCGATCCGACGGCGGTCAATGTGTCATAATCAACCGGGGTATCCAGAAAGTCCGCAGGCAGACAACCGCCGGAAGGCCCACCGGTCTGAACGGCTTTAAATGGTTTGTCATCAACAATACCACCGCCGATATCATAGATGATTTCGCGAATGGTCATTCCCATGGGCACTTCGATCAACCCGCAGTTGTTCACCATACCGGTTAATGCGAACACCGCTGTGCCCTTGCTTTTTTCCGTTCCAAACGAGGCAAACCAATCGCCGCCTCTGTTCAGAATCTGGGGAACATATGAAAAGGTTTTTACATTGTTCAGCAGGGTGGGTTTATCAAACAACCCTTCTTCGGTGGTCCGGGGTCTGGGGGCAACCTTGGGCATGCCTCTTTTGCCTTCAATGGAAAGGGTCAGGGCTGTGGATTCGCCACAAACAAAGGCACCTGCGCCCTGGAAAATCCGGATTTCAAAGTCGAAACCGCTGCCCATGATATTTTTGCCCAGGAACCCCGCCTCATTGGCCTGCTTGATGGCACCCTGCAGACGTTGTACAGCCAGGGGATACTCTGCACGGACATAAATATACCCCACCTGGCCACCAATGGTGTACCCTGCGATGATCATTCCTTCCAGAACAGAATGAGGCTCTCCCTCAAGAACAGAACGGTCCATAAATGCGCCGGGATCGCCCTCATCCGCATTACAGACCACATATTTGATTTTTTCTTTGGCAGCAAGCCCTGCTTCCCATTTACGGCCGGCAGGAAAGCCACCGCCACCCCGGCCGCGAAGCCCGGATGTTTTCAGCTCTTCCACCACGTCCATCTGTTTCATGGAAAGTGCTTTTTCAAGTCCGCTGTATCCGCCATTGGCAATATAGTGGTTGAGATTGGTGGGATCGATAAATCCGAAATTTTTGAAAAGCACCCGCTTCTGGGTCTTAAAGGGGGGAAGCTCCCACAATTCCGGGATATCATCATATCCTTTTTTATCACCCACCAGACCCAATGCATATTTGGGCATGGGGTCATCTCCGGCAAAGACACCGTCCACCAGCTCAGCGGCTATTTTGGGGGTGACATTGCGATAGAATATATTGGGTCCGCCCGGTTTTTGGATGCTGATCAGGGGTTCTGCCCAGCAGGGTCCCAGACAGCCCACCTCAACAACATTGGCGTCTATCTTTTTTTCCGCAAATGCCTCTTCAAACGTTTTTCTGACTTCCAATGCGCCGGCAGACCGACCGCAGGTTGCAGCACCGACAAAAAGTGTGGGCTTATCACTTTCCTGCAACTGGCGCCACTCATCGTCTGCCTTTTTTTTCATTTCACTGAAATTCATTTGGTCTTCTCCTTCCTAAAGGACTGGGCCACTTTATTCGGGGTCAGCTTGGCCTCCACCTCTTCATTGATCATAACGCAGGGCGCCAGGGCGCAACAACCGATGCAGGCAGCCGTTCCCAGCGTATACTCCAGATCTTCAGTGGTTTCGCCTTCTTTGATGTTGAGCTGATCTTCATACTCTTCGAGTACTTTCTTGGCACCGCGGACATGACAGGCCGTTCCCCTGCAAACAGTGATCACGTTTTTACCCATCGGGGTAAATCTGAACTGTTCGTAGAAGGTTGCCACGGCATAAATACGACTTTCAGGCAGCCCGACAAATCTTGCCACCTCTTTCATTTCAGGCTCCGGCAGGTAACCGAATTTGTGTTGTACAGCCTGCAAAATCGGAATCAGATCGAAACTATCTCCACCATAGTTCGCTAGAATAGTGTCTAAACTATCGTCCATAATATCTCCTTTTGCTGAGTTTTGTGCTGAGAGTGACCCCTAAGACCGGCATGCAATTCCACAGTGAAGATGAGAAATGCAGCTATGGATGTATTGCAGATACTTGGTAAACCAGCCGGCTTTTTTAAATGAGGTATCTTGAACGTGTTCACAGTACAGATAGCTGCAGGCAATAAACAGGTAAAACAACCCATTTCTTTTATTGCCTTAAAAAAGACGTCCGGCATAACATGTTGACCCACCATATGTTTCCTTCCCCAAGCAGTGTAATTCATAGCTTTAGCCCAGGATATTCCCGTCTATAAATAG
>JAKSBB010000751.1 GCA_022361315.1 Desulfobacterales bacterium | reverse complement strand
GGCCCCGTCAGCCCTGAGTATGACGCAATTTCTTGACAATATCGATGCCATGCTGGGGTTTAAGGAGATGGATTATGATCGTTTCCCCCTGGTGGTGGACGGGAGTACATACTGGCTGGATCTGGGCAAATACCACCGGATTGTCCGGTTGAGCGGGGTGATCACCTTTATCCGGGCCTATATTACCACCTTTTCGTATCCGGCCGGGTTTTCCTTCTTTACCCCGGACCGGGAGTACCAGGACCTGAATGCCGCACTGTCCACAGAGAACAAGTTCTTTTTTACGGCAAAGAAAATCATCGACGGCCGGTATACCAAACGGATCTATGATGAGGAAGTGAAACCGCCCCTGGACAGACTCCCTGAAATGCTGGACAAACTTCCGGTTTCCGAAGATGAAAAACAACGGCTGTCAAGCTTTGTCTACCGGGAGGCCGAGGCCTACGGACGGAAATACGCCGAAGAGTATACCAACTATTACAATAAATTCAGTATCCACGCGGATTCCGTGGGTGAACTCAGATTCATCATCAACCAGATTCTACTGCCCATGTCGCAGTTTCAGGAGTTCATGCTGACACTGAAGAATAACCTGGAACTGGATTACGGTAAGAATGACTATTTCAAGCCCATCATGATGCAGCTCGGATCATTGGGGTTCATGAAAATCATCATGCAGAACGAGAAGGATTTTTTCCCTGAACTGGAGAAGTACAAGGCCATTCTCCGCATGATGCTCACGGATCTGGAAACAGACGGGAATATGCTGATCCCGGAACCGGGATCTGAAACCGCCGATCTGGAACGGGTATTGTCGCCGGCTGCCAGAATCACCCTGGGGGTTTTCAGAAATGATACCGATTCCTATATGAAGCTCATCCAGAAATGGACCACAAGTATGGGCGTGCCCGAACGCATGAGTTATCCGTTTCTGGAACCGGTGTATCAGATTTACAGCCTGGGACTCACCGATCTGAACACCCAGGTGGCGGGGATCTGGAAAAAAATGAAGGAAAACTATCTGGGCAAGGATCTGGAACGGTTTCCCTTTAACAGGGACGCCGCCCGGGACGCAGATCCCCAGAACATCATCAAACTCATGAAGCCGGACGGCAAATTCTGGAGCCAGTTTAATATGTTTATTGCCCCCCTTTGCCGCAAGGTGGACGGAACATGGGTGAAACGGGAGTTTGATATGGGCAGTATCGAACTGCCCGATGAGATGCTCACAAGTGTCAACCGGCTGAACCGGCTGTCAACCCTTCTGGTGGACGAGAAAAACGAACCCAAACCGCTGCTGGTGGAGGTTCAGGCGGATATTCTGCCCAAGGTGGAAAACCGGACCCAGTATGTGGTGCTCACCTATCTTCAGTCCGGGCCCTCAGCCGTATACGGCTTCAATCAGCGCCCGTCCTGGGAAACCTTTAAGATTAACTGGTGGAAGGCCAGCCAGTCTTCCATCGGTGTTGAATTTTCCACCGGAGAAAAAGACCAGGCCAAAACATATAAGACGGATACCATACCCAACTCGTACTGGAGTTTTTACCGGCTGTTGCAAAAGGCTTCCTACGATGCTAAGACCAAGGCATGGACATGGGCCGTTGCCTCCCCCGGTGATATAAAGTGGAAACGGGCCGTCACATTTTTTATCAAGCAGAATCCCTTTGAGCTATATACAGAAAACAGGATTGACCGATGAGGTATGCCAACAACAGCACGTGTATATCCACTGGCAGAGGGTATAAGCCGGCAGTCTTAAGTATTCTGATGGCACTGCTGCTCCTAATGGGCACCGGGTGTTCGTCTAAATCTCCAACGGTACAGTTCAAGGTGAAATCCGAAAAACTCACCAATGAAGGACAGCCCGTATACCTTCTGGTCAGGACCATTGACGGCTCTGAATTTGTCACGGATGACTACGACACCATTGCCACGCTCTTCCACACCATCCCCACAGACACAAGTATTGTTTCCAAAGAGTTTATCATCCCCGGCAACACCAAGAAATTTGTTATTTCAAAACCGGACAATAAGGACCTGGGTGTGTACTGTATGTTCACCAGACCCAACGCCCAGTGGAAGCTCTTGATTCAAAAGCCCTTGAAGAAAAAATACGTCATTCTTCTGGATAATAATGAGATCCAGTTTGACTGAGGCACCCGGGAGACAGGTGCAACCGCCTGCAACCGAATTGGCACCGGCTTAAAAGTTACCCCGTTACCGGCAAGTTTTTTGGCGTTGATGGGGTCCCGGAGAGGGGAATTTAACTGAAACTCATCAAAACCTTGCTTTTTTCTGACTGTTTTGAAAGCTGGCACAATGCTTGCTGTATTTAGTTTTCGTCGGTCACTAGGTAGTTTTACCAGTAAAAAACAATAGTAAGCAATGAGACCATACTAAAACCATGACACCCTATAAATTACATCAAATGCTCGACAGCCTTAACCTTGGCGGATTTCAGTCCGAAGAGGTCCAGGCACCTGCGGCGTTGCCCTGGCTTGAAGATAGCTGGTCGCAACCCAAGGTGTTTTTCAAGGGGATGCTTGCCGATGTTCAGAAAACCTACGGGGTCTCATTGAAAAGTGTCGCATTTGCTCACTATGATTTTTACTATGATATTTTCCTCAGTCGAAGCAATCCGGAGCAACCGGCCTTTGTTTCCTACGATGTGAACGGTCGCCGTCATCCCGTGTCCTATGATGAGTTAAAGCAATTGGTGGACGAACGGGCCGATGATTGGGGGGGCAGAGGGATGGCCCAGGGGAGTTGCATCTGCCTGGTGTATCCGTTTGGCCTTGATTTCACCGTGGGGGTTCTGGCTGCCCTGAAGCTGGGGATGGTCGTCTCCTTTGCCTCACCGGGGCGCCCCTATCTGCTGAAAAAACAGTTGACAGCCCTGGCTCCGGATTATATCGTCACAAGTTCCGCTTACGCAGCACTGGTGGGGGAACACCGGGACAAATTGGTTGATGCCCAGCCAAAGGTAAAAGACGCCGGCAAGCCGGATCAACGTCCCCGGGTTTATCAAAGTGGTGAGACGGTTGCGAGACTGTTTGACTTTTCCCTTGAGACACCGCTTGACCCGGTTGACATTCCCTGTGATACACTTTACCTCAACGCGTTCAGGGACGGATCCATTGCACTGAATCTCTCACCCAAGGACGTGTTCTCGGCACCGGGATGGTCCGCGTCACTGACCCAGCCGTTTATGCTGCTTTCCGTATTACTGGCCGGTGCGACATATCTTGATTTGAAACCGTGGCTCTGTGCCAAGGTTCCGGCGATTCTCGATGATGTGACGCCCACGGTTCTGGGGGTGAATCAGGGCTTCCGGAATTTGTTGGCCAAGCAGTCCGGCTCTAATGAATCAGGGGATGTATTTTCCCAATGCAGGTTCTGGTTCAGAACACCGGCGGATGACTGGGATAAGGGTGCCTGGCAGGCCTTTATCAATCAAAAAGGGCTGACCAAACGGTATACGGGGGCAATCAAGTGGCATCCCCAGGCCGGCGGGATTCTGGCCTTTTCCAGACGCAGGCAGGGATTGATCATGGAGACCCTCATCCCCTCTACCGGGATGACCTGGCAGGTGATGCCACTGCCGGAAGGCGGTGGGCTGCCTTCTCCTGATTTCGGCCGGATGGCCGTGGCAGTCGGGGATGAGGAGCGGGTGACCCCCTATTTATTTGTTAAAAGCGGGGTTGAATGGCTCTGCCCCAGTTCTTATGTTAACCAGAAGCAGGAACGGTTTTATGCCAGTGAACTGGTTCAGGCATACTTAAAAGATATCCATTTCAACCGGCCGTTTATCATCATGCCGGTGAACCGGCCGGCATCGGTCAGAACCACCTTCGATCTGGTGATCTTTGCAGGGGCAAAACAGGGTATTGACAAGGCGGGACTGACCAAAAAGCTTTCCGACCGCATCATCCGCCACCTTGGTAAAGAGTACTGCCCGGACCGGATTGTTTTTCTACCGGTAATACCCCGTCTGGCACCCGACGGCACCATCGACAGCCAATGGTGTATGAAAGCTTACGCCACAAGCCGAATGAACAAAACCAGTACCCACCCGGTGTTCAGAG
>JAKSBB010000998.1 GCA_022361315.1 Desulfobacterales bacterium | reverse complement strand
CGGCGATCTGGATACCCTCCGGATCGGTTCCGACCGCAGTGTATGGGTGGAAAAAGGGGAACATGCCTTTCTGGCAGCCGTTATCCGGGGAACCCCGCCGTTGGAACTGCGCACCTTTTATAAAGAGACCGTTGAAGATGTCCACCTCAAGGCCGGTGCCGCCCTCGCCTTCTTTGACGGGGATACCCAGCCGTTTGCCCTCTTCCGGGAGACCCTGAATACCGGTCTCAGGTTCCAGGAAAGAGAAGACAAGCAACAGATCTCACCGGTGGTCTGGCTCATCGTTGCCCTGATTGTCACGGCTGCGATTGCCCTCCCGGTTTACTGGGGATACCGGGTGAACGAAGCCCGGCAGGAGTGGGAGGGGCGCCTGGCAAAAATCCGTGATCAAAAAGGGGTAATCGTTGTCTCCGTTGACCGGGACGACGGGGTCTACCGGTTGAACGGGCTGAAAGATCCCCTGGTGACTGATCCGCTGACTGTGCTGGCGCCCGAAGAACGATCGGATATACGGGTGCGGTGGCAGCCCTTTTACAGTCTGGATCCGGCATTCGTATTCCAACGGACTGAAAAACTGCTTGCCCCGCCGACAGGTGTTGTGCTGTCACTCGAGCAGAATACCTTGACGGCAAAGGGAGAAGCCGATTTTGCCTGGATTAATACTTTTAAAACCAGGGCAACCGCCATCCCAGGAATTGATGCTGCCGATGGCAGCGCTCTTGTAAATACAGACCGTACCGCCCTGTTAACGGCCTTGAACACCCTCACCTCCCTGAAAATCTATTTTGAAAACGACAGCGCGGAAATGATTCCGGGACAGGAAGATAATCTGAACCGGATGATCGACACCATCCGGCGTCTGAACCGGCAGATGACCATCCTGAACCTCTCCGTCCCGGTGACCATCGTTGGGCATGCAGACTCATCCGGAACCGAGAAGTACAACCTGAAACTCAGCCGGGAACGGGCGGAAAAAATTTATGGGTTTGTCAAATCCCGGGGATTGTCTTATGGTTTTATCAGCACCTTAGGCGTCGGTAACCAGGTCCGGCTGAAGGAAGAGACCGGGGAAGAAGACCGGCAGTTTAACAGGGCGGTTTCCTTTCGGGCGGAAATACCTTCCCAAAACGATAGCGGCGCCACACCCTGAAGCGAATGGAGTTAACCAACCGGACGGAGTGAACCAAGGGATGACCAAAAAGAAAATCTGCCTGCTCGGGGCCTTTGCCGTCGGAAAGACCAGCCTGGTACAGCAGTACGTCAACAGTATTTTTTCCGACAAATATCACACCACAGTGGGAGTGAAGATTGAGAAAACCAGTGTGGATATTGACGGCGAGGCAGTGGATCTGATCATCTGGGACCTGCACGGGGAAGATGATTTCCAGCATGTGCGCCTGTCCTACCTGAAAGGATCCGCCGGGTTGATCTTTGTGGCGGACGGAACCCGGCACAGCACCCTGGCAACGGCCCTGAATCTGCGTGAGATCGCTGAGAGTTCCCTGGGGCCTTTGCCTTTCATGCTTCTGGTCAACAAGGCCGATCTTTTGGACCAATGGGAAATCGATGATGGGTTGATGGACGATCTGAGAGCCCAGGGCATTTCCGTGATTCCCACCAGCGCCAAAACCGGTGAATCCGTTCAATCGGCCTTTGAAGAACTGGCCCGGAAGATGGTCGGCAAATAAAACGTGGTGAAATAAAATGACAACCGGATACGCCCGTATACTTGATACCCTGTGCAGAAAAACCTTCAAGGATTCTGCCATTGCATGGTTTATCACGGATTTGCAGGGCAGCATCCGGCACTGGGGGGGCAGTTTTTCCCGGCTGAATCTTCCGGAACCTGCCGGAGATTCGCAGATCTCCGATCTGCTGGTCTTCCTGGAAGGTATGATTCCCCTGGAAGATGAGGAGCTGGAATTCTCCTTTATTGAGCTGCCCTCCGGTATCTGTGTGGATGCCTGTATCTACCGCCAGGAATCTTCACTGGACATCATTATCTGGGACAGCAGCCGGAAGCAGGCCCATCTGAGACCCACCCTCCAGGTGGTGAATGAGATGAGTCTCCTCATCGAACAAAAAGAAAAGCAACTGGCCGATCTCGACCCCGGGCAGGAACAGACCGGGTTTTTGGTGGCGTTTTTTGCGGCATTGAACGTGGCGGTGCTGGAGATGGATACCCAGGGCCGGTTTTTTTTGTTCAGCCAGCCACCGTCCTGGCTGGACAGCCTGCCCCAGGCGGAAAGACTTCGCAGCGGCAGTCCTCTGGAAGAAGATTATTACAGCTTTCTGGGCAATTTTATCCAGGACGCTAAATCCCGGTGGGAGCAGGGGCAGAAAGAGACTTTTGGTTCAGGGCTGTGGATAGAGGAGGATGACCGGGGGGAGGAACTCCTGTTCGAGGCGTCTGCGCTGGCAGTTCAGGGGCGGCGTCTGCTCATTATTTCAAAAGATGCCTGCCTGCCCGATGAGAAACAGGCCATTATCCAGAAGGGCCGGGACCTGGCCCTCCATTACGACAATGAACGCAAGTCGGGACGTCAGCTGCGAAGCCTCAACGATATTCTGGAACTTCGGGTGAGGGAAAGAACCCGGGAACTCGAATCCGTCAACCAGCAGCTTTCCATTGAACTCAAGGAGAGAAAACGGGCGGAAGCCGAAAGAACCGAAGCCCTGGAGCAACTGCGGCAAAGCCAGAAGATGGAGGCCATCGGCACCCTTGCCGGCGGTGTGGCCCACGACTTCAACAATATTCTGTCCGGGATCATCGGATATACCGAGTTGAGTCTTGTTGAGGACGGAGAAAGCGAAAAACTGGACAAAATATTAAACGCCGCCTACCGGGCCAGGAACCTGGTGAAACAGATCCTCACCTTTAGCCACCAGACAAACCAGGACCGGGAACCGGTGATGCTGTCCCGGGTGGTCAATGAGGCCGTGGGGCTGGCAACGGCCAACCTGCCCGCGAACATAAACGTGGACAGCGATCTGAAGTCCAACGCCTATATCCTGGCGGATTCCACCCAGATCCATCAGGTGGTCATGAATCTGTGCACCAATGCCTGGCAGGCCATGGCAGAGGGCGGCGGAATGCTTTCGGTGGGGTTGCAGGAGACGGAAATAGATGAGAAACGCCATTTGTTGCTTACCATAAAAGACACCGGCCCCGGGATTCCGGCGGACCTGATGGAAAAGGTGTTTGACCCTTACTTCACCACCAAGGAAGAGGGCAACGGGCTTGGTCTTTCCGTGGTGCAGGGGATTGTCAGGAAATCCGACGGGTATATCGAGGTGGATACGGCAGCGGACAAAGGGACGGAATTCAGGATCGTTTTCCCGGTGTGGGATCTCCGGGCGGACAGATAAAGACACCGGAATCGAAGTTATAAAAAAATAAAAAGGGGTACCGCGGGCAGGGGATCGTCGTTCTCTGTTTAACCCGTGGTACCCCTTTCTTTTCCTGAATCGGGCCGGTCGGCAGCAGGTACAGCCGGCGTGGGGGTGACAGCCCTCCCCCTGCCTGCCCTTTCAGGCAAAGGGCAGGCAGGGGGATTAGTTTACCCCTGGGCCAGCAGGGCCCATTCAGGAATCACATTGGGGTCGATGGAGAAGACAAAGGTTCCCAGGGCGAGGAACAGTCCGGTGATCACAAAGACACCAATGAAGTTGATTAATATACCGGCCTTGACCATTTCAAAGATCCGCACCCGGCCGCTGCCGAAGATAATGGCGTTGGGCGGGGTGGCCACGGGCATCATAAAGGCACAGGAGGCGGACAGGGTGGCCGGAATCAGCAGCATCAAGGGGTTGGTCTTCATGGCCACGGCAATGGAAGAGAGGATGGGCAGGATCATCTGGGTGGTGGCCGTGTTGGAGGTCAGTTCCGTCAAAAAGGTGAGGGTGGTGCAGATGCCCGAGATCATAAAGATGTTGTTGGCCCCTTCCAGGATACCCAGTTTGCCGCCGATGTAGACCGACAGGCCCGACGCCTGGAACCCCTTGGCCAGGGCAAACCCGCCGCCGAACAGCAGGATGATGCCCCAGGGCAGCTTGGGAAATACGGTCATGTCCAGGAGGGTGGCGCATCCCGCATCTTTAGACCGTGTGGGAAGGAAAAAGAGCAGGGCAGCCATGGCAATGGCCACGGTGCCGTCGTCAATGAGCTGGGGATAGGGCAGGAGGCCGGCCCAGCCCGGCAGTGCCAGGAACCCGAGGTTTAGGTCCTTGCGGAAGATCCACAGGGCCGCGGTCATGAAAAAGATCACCAAAACCATTTTCTCTTCGGCTGACAGTCGTCCCAGCCGCCGGTACTCCTTCTCCACGATGGTGTGGTCCACGGTGATATGGGCCGGCACCCTGAAAAACACCCGGGTGAGCAGGAGCCAGATGGTCACCAGCATGGCCGCGGCCAGGGGCAGGGCCATCATCATCCAGATGCCGAAGGAGATGGGGGCTGCCGTGGGAAAGGTCTGTTCAAAGGTCCGCACCAGCACCAGGTTGGGCGGGGTGCCCACCAGGGTGGCAGCCCCGCCCATGGAGGCGGCATAGGCGATGCCCAGCAGCAGGCAGAGGGTAAAGTGGTGGGTGGATTTTTCGTCAAACTGCTCTTCCATCTTCAGGATGATGCTCATGGCAATGGGCAGCATCATGACTGCGGTG
>JAKSBB010001244.1 GCA_022361315.1 Desulfobacterales bacterium | reverse complement strand
GCTCAGTTAGCAAAAAGGGCAACCGCTCATACCTTTCGCCATAGTTTCGCCAGCCATTTGCTCCAGGCAAATTACGAGTGACCTTTATGGTTATGATATCAGAACCATCCAAGAGCTTCTCGGCCACAGTGATCTTAGAACCACCATGATTTATACCCATACGGTGAGGTCAAAGACTATTAAGGAAACTAAGAGCCCTCTTGATTTTTAGGGAATAGCTCCGCACTGTCCATTACGTGGGGGTGCGATGGATGGATTTTATTAATGGCATAGTAAATTCAAACGAAAAGTTCAATCATGAAATCTTTTTATTTTCTGATTTTTACCTGTTAATCCGGTGCTTTTGAATCGAAGGGAAATGCATCAGCACATATAAGGTTCGCTGTGCTTGTACCACCGGGAAGAACAGGCTCATGTCTAAAAAGCTAACAGCGATGGGCAGTTTTGACTTCGAAATCAGCTTATTAGATCCAAATGGTCGGGAGGCAGGTTCCATAGGTTAAAAACTACACAAGGGTGTTCCCCGATGCAGTGGTACGTGAGCTGGGTTGCCTGATTTTATATTTTGTGCCTTAGCGTCAATGGTGGAATACAAACGGGCTCATTTGGGAGAGTAGAACGCTGCCGGATTATTCTTCAAAAGGCCCTGTTCATCACTGTGATGAACAGGGCCTTTTTTTATTTTCAACAATCGACGGCCGTCAATGCAGCCATTGTTGATAACCTTGACAAGGAAATCGCATACCGTTATCCTGAGTTAACACTAAATCCTATGCTTAGGATATTTTACTCCGCTTCGACCTGAAGCTCCGCCGATTGCTAAAATCCTGATTTTGCGCGGATGTTCCCCTCTCTGCTCGAACAACCAACGGGTGACCGGACGGTCATTCTGCCTATACAGCTTTATAAGTACTCATGCACTATCCATTATAAATCCAGGTGGATGGTTCAAGAATACGAATAAGTGACTGATCACAAAACGATTTTTAATTACGCGCGTTTCATACCTTAAAAGTAAATTATAACCAGCAAGAATGATTTAAAAGGAGGATGGGACATGGCAGTTAAACTCAATCATTATTGGTCTGTAATCCCTGAAAAAGATAAAGAATTTATGAAGTTCATGCTGAGTAAATTCATTCCCGGCGTCAACAACTTAGGGATGCACACGGTGGCCGTCTGGTCCGTTCTCATCGGTGGATACAGTGAGATTATCCTGGAAACCGCTTGCGGCGATCTGGAGATCCTCGAAAAAGGACTGAACGATAAAAAATACAAATCCTTAAAACAGATACTTGGCTCGTTCATCTACGATTATAACACCAAAGTGCTGAGCAATACGGGACGGGTGGATTCATACACCATGGACGTCCGTCAGGATACCATGAAATTTAATCAGATGTGGGATATCCGAAGGGGCAAGAAAAAAGAGTATGACGATTTCATTGTGAATGAGTACTTCCCGCTTATGGAAGAGGTGGGGATCCAGGTGGCCGGTGAGTGGGAAGTGTTGATCGGCGATGGACCGGGTTTTATTTGTGAGGGCCGGGTGACGGACTACGACAATCTAATACGTAATTTACAATCCAAGAAGTTTTTTGATGCAAAGCAATTGTTGCGACAATATGCAACCAACTACCGAAGCCGTATACTCACCTTCAGTATTCAAAAGCTGAAAGGGTATAAGTCCGAGAGTTATCAGAATGTCTATCGATAAGAATTTACAGGGTGGTGCGTGTTGAACAAAGGGGCTAAAAAATTGAATTCTCCTAAAACAACAAAAGACTTGGGTCGTCTGGTGCCATACCTTCTCACATTTCTGATTCTCTCGGTTTTCTGGCTGGTATTTTCGGGAAAATATGACCTGTTTCATCTTGTTTTGGGGCTTTTCTCCTGTGTGGTGGTGACAATACTTTGCACAAACCTATTATTTCCATACCCGGTGACAATTCGGATGTTCCGGTGCTGGCCGCGATTCATTTCCTATCTGCCCTGGTTATTTTACCAAATTGTCCTGGCCAATATTCATCTGCTGT
>JAKSBB010000256.1 GCA_022361315.1 Desulfobacterales bacterium | reverse complement strand
TGCACCTCGACGCGCCGGCGATCCCCGAGCAACCCTACGAACAGACGCTGAACTGGCTGGACGAACAAATCAGCTCGCGCTCGTCGCGGATGAACGGCCTGTCGGACGCGGACCGCGTCGTCCTCTCCTCCCAGCAGCAGTACCGCCGTATCGCACGCCGCCTGCTGATCGTCGGACACGAGGCCGGGGCCGACGGCGCGATCGCGACGATGTCGGCGCAGATGTTGATCAACTCCGCCAAAACCTTCGACCAACTGGTCGAACCGCTGCCCGATCGCGTTCGTGTGATGCTCAGCCAGCGGGAGATCGATCCACACGAGATGCAGGGCCTCAGTCAGGCCGTCCGGGCGTTGCGTCAATTCAACGCGTTCAACGATGTGCAGATCGACGCACTGAAAGAGGCGAACGCCGAATCGGTTGACGCCTATCTCAAGCAGATGCTCGCACCGCTGGCCACCCTCGCTGTTCATCTCGACCACGGCTCACCACAGACCACATGGGTCTCGCTCTCAACCGGTACAACCAACGGATATCGTCAGGCCAAGATCCTCCCCTCGCACATCGCGGCGCTGCAACACCGCATCGACCAAACGCGGATGAACACCGCCCTGTGGGAACATCACGCGCAGATACTGGCCATGATGCAGCGCGCGACCGATTCGCCGCATCTCCAGCCCCACCTGCAGATGTTCCACCGCGAGCTCAATCGCCTGCTCGATATCGAACAGACACTCAACGACGCAGACTGGCTCACACCCAGCGCCCGCGGGGACCTCAAACGCCGGTCGGCCACCGCCGCGGTGCTGCTGAAAGACCCCGCGACGCGGGCCGAGGCGCATCGCATCATCGATCACCTGTCGCGCATGCTCGAAACCCTGCGCGCGATCGACGGCGTCGCGACACACAACATCGACGTCGCGCCGATGCGAAACGTGCTCTTGATCGCCTATCGCCTGTCCGAACAACCCCAAACCGCGCCAACCGCCGAGGCGCTGCTGGATTACCTGGAACGCCTCTGCGTCACCATCGATCAGCAGCAACAGATGCGGCCCGACGACCTGCCGCTGGACATCCGCAAGGTCTTCAGCGTGATCCAACGACAGTACGCCGCGGAACAAAAGCACCTGAGGGTCACACTGCCGGCGCTGACGGCCGCGCCACACATGGTCACACAGCCGCGCTGGTCCGAACCGTTGGCACGCCTGGAGCGGCTGCACCAGCAGGCCGTTCGACTCCACAGCGTGCCCCACTGGCTGGATCGCATGAACCGCCTCAACCCTCACGCCTCGCGCGGGCTCTACCAGCAATTGCGTCTGATCGCCGCCGACCTGCTCAACGAACCCAACAACGCCGGCGCAGCCGAGGCACTCGACCAGCTCGAACTGCAACTCACGCTCTTCGAGGCGTTGCCCTACGAATCACAGATCACCCCTTCCCACGCGTCGGTCTCCAAGCTCACCGGCGGCACGCTGC
>JAKSBB010001178.1 GCA_022361315.1 Desulfobacterales bacterium | reverse complement strand
TGCAGCGCGGGGAAGTCACCGCGCGCCCGCTCGACATCGAGTGCCGGGGCGTTGGTGTCCGTGTTGGGTTGTGCCAATGACATTGGGTATCCGGGGGCTTCCGGGGGCCGGGGGCGGGGGTTAGATGCGGTACAGCCGCTCTTTGATCTCTTCGTTGAACTCGGCCGAGAGCTTGTTGGCCATGGGCAGCTTCGCGATCATCTCGTCGGCCAGCAGCGCCCGCACGGGCACCAGCTGCATGCGGTCGAAGCCCTCGGCGGCGAACGCGTAGATCAGCATCGCACGGGCGACGTCTTCGGGCAACCCGCGGGCGCGGAAGTAGAAGACCGCCTCGGGGTCGACCTGGCCGGTGGTGGCGCCGTGGGTGCATCGCACGTCGTCGGCGTAGATCTCGAGCTGGGGGCGGGCGTTCATGCGGGCGTCGTCGCTGAGCAGCATGTTGCGGTTGGACTGGATCGCGTCGGTCTGCTGGCCTTCCTCGGCCACGACGATGCGTCCGGTGAACACGCCGTGCGATTTGTCGGACATGATGCCCTTGTAGAACTGTCGGCTGCGGCAGTTGGGGGCGTTGTGTTCGACGCGCATGGCGTTGTCGAGGGTCTGGTCGCCGTGTCCGACGAACAGGCCGTTGATGAGGCAGTGTCCGTCTTCGCCGGCCATGGTGGGTCGGACGTTGTTGCGTACGAGCTTGCCGCCGAGCAGGACGGTGTGGGAGTGCACGTCGGACTTTTCGCCCTGATGGATCTCCAGTGTGGAGATGTTCACCGCCGACTCGGCTTCGCGCTCGAGCAGGTAGTGGTGCACCTCGGCGCGGTCGGCCGCGAACAGCTCGGTCACGGCGTTGTTGAAGTAGTTTTCGCCGCCCAGCGTGACGTAGTGTTCGAGCACGGTGACGCTGGCGTCCTCGCCGGCGACAATGAGGTTGCGCGGGTGGGTCATGGTGCCGGCCGCCTTGGCGGTGGCGACCGAGAGCACGTGGATCGGCTTGTCGATCGTCTTGCCGGGCTTGAGATAGATTACTGCGCCGTCTTCCATCAGCGCGGTGTTGAGGGCGCTCATGGCGTCGGTCTCGAGATCGACCTGCTTGCCGAGGTAATCGGCGATGCCGGCGGGGTTTCGGGTATAGGCCTGGGCGAGGGTGCCGATGGCGGTGCCTTCGGGGTGTTCATCGATAGCCGAGAGGTCTTCGCGCCAGTGGCCGTCGACGAAGACGAGCAGGTGGGTGTCGAGGTTGGGGATGAGGAAGGGGGCGATGTCGTCGGTGGTAACATCGGCGTTGGGCTCGGCGGGGGCGTAGTCGGTCTTGTTCAGCTCGCGCAGGTCGGTGTATCGCCAGTCCTCGTGCTTTAGGGTGGGGATGGATTGTGCGGTGAAGGCGTCGAAGGCGGCGCGGC
>JAKSBB010000521.1 GCA_022361315.1 Desulfobacterales bacterium | reverse complement strand
GGCGGCGCCATCGTCCGGCTGTCCGATGTGTCCCGCATTGAGATCGGTTCCCAGTCCTATAATTTCGATTCCCGGGTCAACGGGATTTCCGGTTCCTGTGCTGCGGTTCAGCTGGCACCCGGGGCCAATGCCCTGAATACGGTACAGGGAGTGAGGCAGCGCCTTGAAGAGTTGTCAGCCACGGTTCCGGCGGATATGGAAGTGTCCGTGCCCTACGATACCTCCCGGTTTGTCAGTGTGGCCATCGAAAAGGTGATCCATACCCTGGGAGAGGCCGTGGTGCTGGTGTTCATCGTGATTCTGCTGTTTCTGCAGAACTTCAGATACACTCTGATTCCCACCATTGTGGTACCGGTCTGCCTGCTGGGGACCTTGGCCCTGATGTGGGCGTTTGGGTTCTCCGTGAATATGATGACCATGTTCGCCATGGTTCTGGCCATCGGTATTCTGGTGGATGACGCCATTGTTGTTGTGGAAAATGTTGAGCGGACCATGGCGGAAGAAGGGTTGTCTCCCAAAGCGGCCACCCGGAAAAGTATGAAGCAGATTTCAGGGGCCGTTGTGGGCATCACCCTGGTACTCTCCGCCGTTTTCTTTCCTCTGGCATTCATGAGCGGTTCCGTGGGCATCATCTATCGGCAGTTTTCCATGGTAATGGCCATTTCCATCATCATTTCCGGGTTTCTGGCCCTGACCATGACCCCGGCGCTGTGCGCCACCATGCTCAAGCCGGTTCCCCGGGGTCACGGGCATGAAAAGAAAGGATTTTTCGGGCTGTTTAATCGTGTGTTCGGCAGGATCACCGGCGGATATACCCGTCTGACATCGGGCATGGTGACCCGTCGCTGGCGGGTGATGTGTCTATACGCCTGCCTGGCCGGCTTCCTGGGATATACCTATATGGGACTGCCCCAGTCCTTTGTGCCGGCGGAAGACCAGGGGACGCTGCTGGTTAACGTCCAGCTCCCCCCCAACGCCACCTACGGCCGGACCCTGGCCGTGACTAAAAATATGGAGGATTACCTCATGTCCCGGCCGGCCATGGAGTCGGTGATCACGGTCATCGGATTCAGCTTTTCCGGTATGGGGCAGAATGCGGCCCTGGCCTTTCCCACCCTAAGGGACTGGTCGGAACGGGGACCGGGACAGTCGGCCATGGATGAAGCCCGGGCCGCCAATATGTTCCTGTTCGGAAATAAGGACGGCGCAGCCTTTGCCGTGAATCCGCCGCCGGTGGACGGCCTGGGGAATGCCGGCGGGTTTTCCCTGCGGCTCCAGGACCGTGTCGGGCTGGGCCGGGATAGACTCACCCGGGCATTGAACCAGGTGCTGGCAAGGGCCAATCAGAATCCTGCCATTGCCTATGCCATGGTGGAGGGTCTGCCCGACGCTCCCCAGCTGCGACTGACCATTGATCGCCAGAAGGCCGAAGCATTGGGGGTGAGTTTCTCCGCTATCAGCACCGTGGTCTCCACTGCCTTCGGGTCCGCAATGATCAACGATTATGTCAACCGGGGCCGTGTGCAGAAGGTGGTGGTCCAGGCCGATGCCGAAAGCCGGCTCACCCCGGACAGTGTGGATGGGGTTTATGTGCCCAATAATAGAGGGGAACAGGTCCCCCTCACTGCCTTTACCCGGGTCTCCTGGGAAACAGGGCCGGTTCAGGTGGTTCGGTATAACGGATTCCCATGTTTCAGGATCGGCGGCGATGCCGCCCCCGGATACAGCACTGGGCAAGCCATGGCCGAGATGGAAAAGATTGTCGCGGAGCTGCCTGCCGGAATCGGCTATGAATGGACCGGCCTTTCCTTCCAGGAAAAATTCGCCGGGGCCCAGGCGCCCAGGTTATTCGGCCTGGCACTGCTGGTGGTCTTCCTCCTGCTGGTGGCCCTGTACGAATCCTGGTCCATTCCCTTTTCTGTCATGCTCATCGTCCCCATCGGGGCCCTTGGGGCCGCCTTGGCCACCACGTATATGGGCATGGCCAATGACGTGTATTTCAAGGTGGGCCTGATCACCATCATCGGGCTGTCTGCCAAGAACGCCATCCTCATTGCGGAATTTGCCAAGGAACTCATGGAACAGGGACACGGTCTGGTGGCGTCAGCCATGATCAGTGCCAAAACAAGGTTCCGCCCCATCATCATGACCTCCATGGCGTTTATCCTGGGCGTGGTGCCCATGGCCATCGCCACCGGGGCCGGTGCCGCAAGCCAGCGGGCTATCGGTACGGGGGTCATCGGCGGTATGCTGGCTGCCACACTGCTGGGCGTACTTTTTGCGCCGGTATTTTTTGTCTGGGTCCTGTCCCTGTTCCGCCGCCGGTCGGCAAAGTTCGTGCAACCGATGTCCTGAACCCTATTCAACAATGAACCAATTATTAAGCAGGTTTTCTTTATTGTAGCGCATGGTCATGGATGTATCATAGTCTATGACCGTCTTACCTGATGCCTGGACGATTGCCTGGCCTGCGGCAGTATCCCATTCCATGGTTGGTGCAAATCTGGGGTATATATCCGCTTTACCTTCGGCCACCAGACAAAGCTTCAATGAGCTTCCCATTGAGGTGGTTGTGACCGGATTATGCTTCTTTTTTAGATTTTTAATGAAATCTATGGTGTCATCGGATAAATGTGAGCGGCTTGCAACAACAACATATTCGTCTCTGATTTCATTTTTAGGTAGTTTATATTGCTCACTTATAAGGGTATCCATATCGGCCGGTAAGGCATTGATTCCGGATATTTTGTAAGCGCCTAAGGTTTGCTCGCCAAAATAGAGGATTTGTTTAACAGGCACCCAGATCACGCCCATTATCGGATTGTTATGTTGAATCAAGGCAATATTTACCGTAAATTCACCGTTCTTTTTGATAAATTCCTTGGTCCCGTCCAATGGATCTACCATCCAGAATGTTTTCCATTCCGATCGTTCTTTGAATGGGATATCTTTTCCTTCTTCGCTTAGTATGGGCAATCCTGTGGTTTCCAAATATTTGCAAATACAAGAATGGCCGGCTTTATCAGCAATGGTGACGGGGGAGTCGTCACTCTTTCTTTCAACCTCAAGCTCAGACTCAGAATTATATATTTTAAGAATTGCATTTCCGGCATTGTAGGCTGCTTGAATAGCTGTACTTAAGAGCGTTTTATTATCCATTTTTACGATTCTTCCAGTTTTATAATCCGGGTTTGTATTCCTGGTTTGTATTCCGGGTTATTCCAAATGCCTCTTACTAACCCATTGCTGATAAAGATGAAAAACGAATGATAAATAAATATATCATGTAGGGGTGAAAGGCAAGAATCCCCTATAAATTACGTAATGTGGCGATTCAGCCCCACAAATAATTGTCGGGTAAAAGGTTGGGTTTTCAACTTCGGTAT
>JAKSBB010001162.1 GCA_022361315.1 Desulfobacterales bacterium | reverse complement strand
TGCCAATATCTCCATGAGTTACTCCAAAGGATCTCTTTTGATCACCCAGGCACGGATGAATGAACGGGTGATCAACCGTCTGAGGCCCGCATCCGACGCCGATATTTTAGTGCCCGGCGGCACGGTCTCCATCATCGGCACCACCTCTTTAGAAATCGACAACCTGGATGACATCCGGCCCACCACTGCTGAAGTGGACGCCATCATTCGTGAAGGGGCGGACATGGTACCATCTCTTGGCAACGCCCGGTACATCCGTGCGTATGCCGGGGTGCGGCCTCTGGTCAGGACTTCAGGTACCGGCGGTAGAAACATCAGCCGGAACTACACCCTTAAAACCCATGCCGAAGATAATATCGACAATCTGACCACCATCACCGGCGGCAAACTGACCACCTTTCGTCTGATGGCGGAAAAGGCGGCCGATATAGTGGCCAGGCGCATGGGAAATACCAACCCTTGTCTGACGGACAAGGAACCCCTGCCTGCCAGCGCCAAAGGGGAATGGACCGAACCGGGCAAATCCCCCCGGGTATGGATGTCGAACCCCGAACGCCGGGACACTCTGATCTGCGAGTGTGAGATGGTCTCGGAATATATGGTCGACGAGATCGTCCAGTCCCTGAAAGATGAAGGGGCGCTGCCCACCCTGGAAGAGATCGGACGGCGCAGCCGCATCGGTAAAGGCCCCTGCCAGGGCACCTTCTGCTCCTTCCGTCTGGCCGCCTATCTTTACCGTAAAGGTGAACTGATTGACGACCAGGGTATGGACCAGGTCCGTGATTTTGTGAATGAAAGATGGAAGGGGTTCCGGCCTCTGGTCCGGGACCGGGAACTCATGCGGGTGGAACTCCAGGAAAGTTTCCTGTGCGCCCTTTTTGGAATGGAGGAAGACTGATGAACGCAACCGTCACCCAAACCGGAAATACACTCAACTGCCAGGTGGCCGTGGTCGGTTCCGGCATGGCCGGCATGGCTGCAGCCATCTTCGCTGCCAACCGGGGACTCTCCGTGGTTCAGGTGGGCAAACCCTCTGAAATCAGCTTTTCTTCCGGCTGTTTAGATTTGTTCTCCACCATTCCCGGCGAAACCCTGCGGACCTTTGAAAATCCCTTTGAGGGGATTGAGGCGCTGACGGCGGAACAACCCGATCATCCCTACGCCAAAGTCTCACGGGACGAGATCGTTCAGGGCTTTGAAGAGTTCACCGGCTTTATGAACGCTGCCGGTATTCAATACCATTGCACCCCCCAGACCAACCAGCGGATCGTTACCCCGGCCGGCACCCTGAAGTCTTCCTGGTGCGTCCCTTCAGCCATGTACGCCGGCACCCGGGCACTGGCAGAAAAGAAACGGATTCTTATCGTGGATATCCGTGGTCTCAAAGGTTTTGGCGCCAGGCAGATGGCCCAAAATTTAAAGGCTGCCCATCCCTGCATGGGCAGCATCACTGTGGAGTTTCCCGGCAGGGAAAAAGCCGGTGACCTCATGTGTGAACGGCTGACCTGGGATCTGGAAACCCCGGATGTTCTTAAACGTTTCATCAAAGTCCTCCGCCCCCATGTGGCGGGGTACGATGCCATCGGCCTGCCTGCCATCCTCGGTATCTACCGGTTTGAGGAGCTGCGGACAAAAATGGAAAAGGCTTTGGGTACAACCGTATTTGAAATTCCGACCCTGGCCCCGTCCGTCACCGGTATGCGGACCAAGGAAGCCTATATCGGGCATCTCAGGAACACCGGTGTCCGTCATTTCCCGGTGGCGGTGAAGGATATTCAAACCGGTGAAAACGGTGGATTCCGTTTTGAAGTTACGGAAGGATTTCAAAACTTTGAAATAAATGCGGAGCGGATGATCCTTGCCACCGGTCGCTTTTTGGGTAAAGGGCTTGGGGTCAACGATGCGGGTGTCATCAAAGAAATGCTCTTCGATCTGCCGGTGACCCAAGCCGACCATAGATCTCAGTGGTTTGACAGGGACTTTTTTAATAAAAAAGGCCATGCCGTGAATCGTGCAGGTGTGGAGACCGACGCAGTGTTCAGACCCTTGAAGGGTGACCGTAAGCCGTTTAATGATGGCCTTTATGCAGCAGGCTCTGTGCTGGCTCACCAGGACTGGAAGCGGGAGAAGTCAGGCGCGGGGATTTCTATTGTTAGTGCGTATAAAGCTGTGGCGCATCTGGCTGAGACGGTTTAGTGTCTCCCGGTCTTATTAAGCGTTGACCAGGTTCACCTAAGCATCCCGAAGGTGCTGCCGGCCCGAATCAGGGCCGGCAGCAGTATGGCTTAACCGTTTACGGAAAAACTGGAGTTGTAGTTGATTTCTCTCTTGCGGGAGAAGAAACCCACGTCCATTTTCCGGCCGGTGTATTTGTAAGTAAACTGGTACGGCTCGTTGTCGTGATCCAGGCCCTTTTCGCAGGCGTCGATCAGTTCAGCCATCATGAGGCCGACAACCGGGGCGTTCTTGTACTGGTTACCGGAGGTGCCGATAGCCATGTAGTAACCGGGAAGATCGGATTTGTCATAGATGGGAATCCAGTCGTCAGAGCAGTCGTACAGATCAACAACGCCCTTGGGCTGGTTGGGAACCTGGAGAGAGGGAATACGTTTGCCGAGACGGTAGCACTGGGCCTTCCACTGTTCTTCGGTGAGGACGTTGTCACGGCCGTGGCCGCCGCGGCCTGCGTAGAAATCATCCGGA
>JAKSBB010000379.1 GCA_022361315.1 Desulfobacterales bacterium | reverse complement strand
CGGGGAGGGCGAATAATGACAGACTACAACCAGATGGAAATGATGATTGTTATCGCCGCCCGTGAACTGGAAAACGGCGCCACCGTCGGCGTCGGCACCGGTGCGCCCTGCGCAGCCGCCATGCTGGCCCAGAAACCCGCATCCCCAGACCTCGTCATCATGTTCGAGGCCGGCGGCATCAGCCCCGATCTCCCGGAGATGCCCATTTCCGTTGGGGATTCCCGTACTTTCTACAAGGCTTCCCAGGCCGGCTCCATGGGTACCATCATGTCCTCCTGCGCCAGGGGGTTTGTGGATTACACCTTCCTGGGCGGCGCCCAGATCGACATGTACGGCAACCTGAACTCCACCGTGATCGGCGACTGGGACTCCCCGAAGGTTCGCCTTCCGGGCAGCGGCGGTGCCAATGACTTCGCCTCCTTCTGCTGGAAGATGATGGTCATGACCCCCCAGGACAAACGCCGCTTTGTGGAAAAAGTGGATTTCCTCACCACCCCGGGCTGGCTTGAGGGTGGCGACTCCCGGAAAGAATCCGGCCTGCCGGAAAACGCAGGCCCCTACAAGATCATCACCAATATGGCCGTGATGGACTTTGAACCGGAATCCAAACGGATGCGGGTGATCTCCCTGAACCCGGGCTACACCTTTGAAGATGTCCAGGAAAACTGCGGTTTTGAGCTACTGCGGCTGGACAATCTTCCCGAAACCCCGGCACCCACAGAGGAAGAGCTTTCCATTCTCCGGAACCAGGTGGATCCCGGCCGGGTGGTTATCGGCCGTTAAGCCGGTAAAACACCTGATATACGAAAAATCTGCTGTCGGGTCAGACGGCACCCGGGGACCGGTGGGGCGAACAGCACCGGTTCCCAACCGTCTGGCCGGACGGCGGATTTCTTTTTTTATCCGTCAGGGTCGTCAATTGCCCTGCGGATACCTTCCGCAAGTTCCGCAAGCTGCACCGGTTTTTTCAACAGGTGTTTTATCCCCATGATGGCTGCATTTTCATCGTTTATTTTTTCGCTGAATCCCGAGCAGAGCAGTACCGGAATATTGCGGCGTACCTTCCGGATTTCCGCCACCAGCATTTCGCCGGAGAGCCCCGGCATGGTAAGGTCGGTGACGATTAGATCGAATTGATCCGGTGTATCCCGGAACCCCTTTAATGCTGCCGTGCTGTCTGAAAAGGAAACGACGTCATACCCCAGGTCCCGGGCAGCAAAGGCCAGCATTTCCAATACGGCCGGATCGTCGTCCACCAGCAGCAGGCGTTCGCTGCCGCCCGACATTGAAGAGACGGGATGGTCCTCATCCACCGGCTCCGGCGCTTCCATCACCGGCAAATAGACGGATATCTCTGTTCCTTTGCCCGGTTTGCTGTTCACTGAGATTTTCCCGCACATCTGGGTCACAATCCCATGGACCATGGAAAGTCCCAAGCCGGTTCCCTTTCCCTTCTCTTTGGTGGTGAAGAACGGATCAAATATCCGATCAAGGTGCTCAGGTGGAATACCGGTACCGGTGTCAGCCACGGTCAGGCGGGCATACGGGCCCGGTTGGAGACCTTCCGCCCGGACATCTTCGACGGTCAGCACGACCTGGTCCAGGGTCACCATGATTTCCCCTCCGGATTCCGAAACAGCCCCACAGGCATTGGAAATCAGATTCATAATGATTTGATGGATCTGGGTGGCATCGGCATCAATAATTCCGACACTGCCGTCGATGCGCTTCTTGAGATCCACAGCCGGCGGGATGGATGACTTAAAAAGTGTCAGCACCTCCTTCACAATGGGCTGGATCTTCATGGGGAGTTTGGTCCCTTCCTCCTGCCTGGAAAAGGCCAGAATCTGGGTGACCAGATCTTTTGCCCGTGTGGCCGCCTTATTGATTTCATTCAGATGGAAACGGATGTCACTGTTTTCAGGTACTTCCGTCAGGGCCATTTCAGAATACCCAAGTATGGGAAAAAGCAGGTTATTGAAGTCATGGGCAATCCCTCCGGAAAGGGTACCGATGGCTTCCATTTTCTGGGATTGCCTCAGTCTTTCCTGAAGCCTGTACTTTTGGGTTTCCGCCTCCACACGGCTATCCATTTCCTTCTCAAGGGCGGTCCGGGAGGCGAGCAGCTCTTCCGACCGGTTGCGCAGCCGATGGTTGGTTGCTTTCAGTTCCCGGTTGTATTCCCGGTACTGCACCCGGATCAGATGGAGCAGGGGCAGGGATAAAATCAGGAGTGCCACCACCATGAGGGCCGCATAAATGAAATTCTTGAAATCCAGCCAGTTCATATAGTCCACACCATAATCGGCGCAGGCCAGATAGGTATTCCCGTTTGGGCTTTTCTCCGGTATGGCCACGGACCGGAACCGTCCCCACTGGTCTTCATAGGATGTATATTGGACCTCACCGGTTTCCAGGGCCTTGTAAAAGGCAGGCGGGGCATCCTCATAGGGGTGGAAATACCAGTTTTTCTTCACCTGTGTCTCCTCCTCGGTGACCGTGGGGGCACTGAAGAAAAACTTACCGTCTTTTAGCACCAGGGTGTAGGCATATACCAGTTCCGTACCCCGGACAAAGGCCAGTATTTTTTCTTGATTGGCCAGGGATTCCGTCTCTGAAATTGCGCCGTCATCCGTAGCCCTGTCGTGGAAATCTGGGGAGAGAAGAAACTTCAGTGTTTTTGCATGACCGCTGAGCCGCTGATCCAGATGCTTTCCGGTGGCGGTTTTCTCACGTACATCCAGAAAAATACCGACGGCAATAATGCCTGCCAGATATACGGCGGCGGCAAAAATGACCTTCCGTGAAAGTATATCTGCCAATCCGGGCCTGATTCCGCTTATGACGCACATGATGCCTTCTCCTACTGGGGTATGCAAAGAGAAGGCATCATACGCCCGGGATACACATTTGTAAAGAGAAGGGCGGTTAGAGCAGCCCCTCCACCCGTTTCACCGCGCAGAAATCCCCGCACATGGTGCAGACACCGTCCTTTGACGGCTGGGAGCTTTCCTTGTAGCGTCTTGCCTTTTCCGGATCAATGGAAGCGGCGAACTGTCCCTCCCAGTCCAGGGCCTTTCTGGCCCGGCTCATGGTCAGGTCTTTGTCCATGGCACCGGGAATACCCTTGGCCAGATCGCCGGCATGGGCTGCAATTTTTGAGGCCATGATGCCCTCTTTCACATCATCCACAGAGGGGAGCCGCAGATGCTCGGCCGGGGTGACGTAGCAGAGGAAATCCGCACCGTGCATGGCCGCAAGGGCACCACCGATGGCAGAGGTGATATGGTCATAACCCGGGGCAATGTCGGTAACCAGGGGACCCAAAACGTAGAAGGGCGCGTTATGGCAGAGCTTCTTCTGAATCTTCATGTTCATCTCCACCTCATGGAGGGGAACATGGCCCGGTCCTTCAATCATCACCTGGACGTTTCGGTCCCAGGCACGCTTGGTGAGTTCACCCAGGGTGATCAGCTCCTGGATCTGGGGTGCGTCGGTGCTGTCTTCAATGGCGCCGGGGCGCAGGCCGTCGCCGAGACTGATGGTGATGTCGTACTGCTCACAGATATCCAGCAGGCGGTCGTAGTGTTCGTAAAAGGGATTTTCCGTTCCGGTTTTTACCATCCATTCATAGAGGATGGAGCCGCCACGGCTGACGATACCGCAGAGTCTCGGGTTCTTCCGGATGGTTTCTGCGGCCTTAAGGTTCAGACCGGCATGGATGGTGACGAAGTCAATGCCGTTCTCCCCGTGGATCTCCACGGTTTTAAACCAATCATCAATGGTGAGGTCGCAGGTCTCCTTACCGGTGCGGGTCAGGGTATCGTAGATGGGCACACTGCCGATCATCACCGGGACCTCCGCCACAAGACGCTTTCTGAATGCTTCGGTATCCCCGGACACGCTCAGGTCCATGATGGCATCGGCCTTGTGATCAACGGCAAGCTTGGCCTTGTTCATCTCAGAATCAAAAGAACAGACATCCTTGGACACCCCGAGGTTGACATTTATCTTGGTTTTCATCCCCCGGCCCACCCCTGCCGCCCGTATGGAAAAATGGTTCTTGTTTGCCGGGATGGCGATGGAACCGTCGGCCAGGCCGGCCATGAGGTCGTCCTTTGAAATGGCCTCATCTGCCAGAACCTGTTCCATCTGGGGGGTCAATATGCCTTTGCGGGCCGCATCCATCTGTGTGGTATATGTCTTTGTCACGATATCTCTCCTAGTATCCGTTTAATGTCCTGAATCCGTTTCTTGATGTCTTCGGCGCCGATGATCTCCGTCACCAGGCAGATGGTGGAAGCGCCGCGCAGGGCGACCTCTTTGATGTTATGCCGCTTGATACCGCCGATGGCCACAAAGGGGAGGGTGTGGTTCGCCGCCACATGTTCCAGGTATTCAAATCCCACGGCGTCGCAGACATCTTCCTTGGTTTGGGTGGTGAATATGGGCCCAACACCGATGTAATCCGCCCCGTCAACCACGGCCCGGGCCGCCTGTTCCGGTGAATGGGTGGAGCAGCCCACCATCATATCGGGGGCCAGCCGCTT
>JAKSBB010000811.1 GCA_022361315.1 Desulfobacterales bacterium | reverse complement strand
TAGAATGCATTTCCGGCTATACATTTAAAGGAGAAAATCATGATTCAAACCGAACTTACCCGCCGGCTGGGCATAAAATATCCCCTCATCGGCGGCGCCATGATGTCCATCTCCACACCTGAATATGTGGCTGCCGTATCCAATGCCGGAGGGCTTGGTATTCTGGCATCAACCATTTATAAAACCCCTGATGAATTCAGTGCTGCCCTGGACCGGGCTTTGATGCTGACGGATAAGCCCTTTGCCGTGAACCTCAGCCTTTTTCCGGCCATCCGGCCGGTGGACAATGATCTCTATCTCGATATCATGATAGACAAAGGGGTGATGCTGGTGGAAACTTCCGGGCACGAAGCCCCGGTGGACTTAAGTAAACGGTTTAAAAGCGCCGGCATGACCTGGTTACATAAATGTGTGGGCCCTCGGTATGCCCTCAAGGTGGAGGGGCTGGGGGCGGATTTTGTAACGGTGGTGGGGTATGAAAACGGCGGGGCCACCGGCAACTTCGATATTGCCACCATGGTACTCATTCCCGTGGTGAGGGATGCGGTGGCTATCCCCGTGATCGGGGGCGGGGGGATCTCCGACGGCCGGGGCGTATCGGCTGCCCTGTGCCTGGGGGCCTGCGGGGTGATCATGGGGACCCGTCTTCTGGCCACAAGGGAATGTCCCATCCATGACAATATCAAACAGATGCTGCTGTCCACCACAGAGATCGACACCCGTCTGGTCATGCGCTCCATCAATGCCACCCACCGGGTGCTGGCCAATCCTGCGGCCGAGCGCTGCCTGGAGCTGGAGGCGGAAGGGGCGGACTTCAATCAGATCCTTGAGGTGGTGTCCGGTCTCAAGGCCAAGTCCATGTATGAAAAAGGGGACATTGGGGAAGGGATCATTGCCTGCGGCCAGGGCATCGGCCTGGTAAACGACATTCCAACGGTTCAGGAACTCTTTGACCGGATCATGGATGAGGCCTCAGGGACGCTTGCCGGCCTTAACAATTCGGTGCTGAATTGATTTTAAATGTATATAAAAACCACGAAGGCCACGAAGATGCAGGAAGGGGTAACATCTTCGTGCGCTTCGTGTTCTTCGTGGTTTCAAGAGCGTGCAGCAGTATTTGGGTTGGGGAACCTGGAGCCCTTACCGTGGGCCGGTGATCTGCCGGATGCCGCCCACGGTAAACTCCACTGCATCCCTTGCCATGGCCTCTCTAACGTCCGGCCCATGGTCATCGGTCAGCCAGTGGTAGGCCACCTTTTCATATACCCCGAGAATACAGTTTGCAAAGACTTCCGGTGAGTTGGGACTTCGAAATTCATGGCCGGCCTCTTCGCCTAATCTGACGATGGCACGGCTGAGATCGGTGGACAGGGTGTCAGAAGTCTTTCTCCGGCGTTCCGCCATTTTTTTACCATGCCCCGGTGCTTCCCTGAACAGAATCATGGCCTTCCGGGTATGGTGGACGCAGAATTCGTCAAAGAAGGCCCGGCCTGCCATCTCCATACCCTGGACAGGGGTGTGTGCCTCAGCGAATTTTCTGCCCAGAAGGGATCTGAGCAGAAACAGGGCTTCTTCGAAGAGTGCCGCCAGCAGGGCTTCCTTGTTTTTGAAGTAAAAATACACGGTGCCCACGGAAACCTCGGCAGCGTCAGCGATCTGGTCCACACTCGTTTTGAGAAAACCCTGGTCGGTAAACAGGGTCTCGGCGGCATGAAGGATGGTCCGGCAACGGTATTCCCGCTCCCTTTCCCGTCTGAGTTGAGGTCTGGTGGGTGTCTCTGGCATATCCGGTTCCCGATGGTTTACGGTATCATTTGACCGGGGACCACTATAGTCGATTCCCGGAAATCTTGTCAACATTGCCAATCAAGGGATACGGGCGATGGCTGAATTTCAGAAAAGATGTTTGAATGCCAGGAGAACTCATTTTTTAAAGTGTTTGACTTTGAATTGTACTTGTAAAATTAAAGTTCAACATTTTTTTATTTGACAAATTAAAAGTCGTTCTATAATTACTGAGATTGAAAACAAGGTGCATCGTTTCTTTGGATCTCGATATCATGCGCTGCCCTTGATCACCAAAGTGAATCAGAAGAGAGGAACGCCATGGATGTGATAGAAAGCCGGGTGGATGTCAATTCAGAGACCTACAGGCATAACTACGGGCAGATGACCGCACTGGTGGAAGAGCTGAACCGGGAGCTGGACATTGCCATGAACCAGCGCTCCCCAAAAGCTATTGCCCGGCACGAGGAATCCGGGAAGATACCGGCGGCCAAAAAACTGGAACTCCTCCTGGACCGGCATACCCCCTTTCTGGAGATTGCCCCGCTGGCTGCCAGGGGGCTTTACGACGGAAAAATCCACAAGGCCGGGCTGGTCTGCGGTATCGGTATGGTGTCGGGCAGGGAGTGCATGATCACCATGAACGATGCCACCATTAAAGGCGGGGCCATGTACCCCATGTCGGTGAAGAAAACCCTGCGCTGCCAGACCATTGCCATGGAGAACCGGCTGCCGTATATCAACCTCATGGATTCCTCCGGGGCCTTCCTGCCCATGCAGTCCGAGATTTTCCCGGACCTGGACGACGGCGGCAGGGTCTTCTTCAACCAGGCCCGGATGTCGAAGATGGGCATCCCGCAGATTGTCGGCGTCATGGGGCTGTGCACCGCAGGCGGTGCCTACGGGGTGGCCATGTGTGATGAGATCGTTCATGTGAAAGGTCACGGCGCCATCTTTCTGGGGGGCCCGCCCCTGGTCAAGGCAGCCACGGGTGACGAAGTCTCCGCAGATGAACTGGGCGGTCCCATGGTCCACTGCCGGGATTCCGGGGTCTCCGACTACTATGCAGAGGATGATCCCCATGCCATTTCCATCGTCCGTAAAATCGTCGGTAATCTGCCCGCCGAAGAAAAATCCCGGTTGTCGGTGCGGGATCCGAAGGCCCCGTTATATGATCCCGAGGAACTGTACGGTATCGTCAGCCCCGACCTGTCCAAACCCTACGATATCAGGGAAGTCATCGCACGGGTGGTGGACGGATCGGAGTTTCTGGAGTTCAAGGAGATGTACGGCCCCACCCTGGTGACGGGCTGGGCCTATATCCACGGATATCCCGTGGGGATACTGGCGAACAACGGGATTCTGTTTTCCGAAAGCGCTCAGAAGGGGACGCAGTTCATCCAGCTTTGTGACAAGCGGAAAATCCCCCTGGTATTTATCCAGAACATCAACGGATTTATCGTGGGCAAGGCCTATGAAAAGGGCGGTATCACCAAGGACGGCCATAAGATGGTGAATGCCGTGTCCACCTGCACCGTGCCTAAATTTACCATGGTGGTGGGTGCCTCCTTTGGCGCCGGAAACTACGCCATGTGCGGCAGGGCCTATTCCCCGCGGATGCTCTGGATGTGGCCGAATTCCCAGATCGGTGTGATGGGTGGTGCCCAGGCCGCCGACGTATTGATCACCATCACCAATGATCAGCGCAGACGCATGGGGCAACCGGATATGAGCGAAGAAGAATGTGCGGCCATCCGGGAACCGGTGGTGGCCAACGCCCTGAAAGAGGGCAATCCCTATTACGCCACGTCCCAACTCTGGGACGACGGCATTATTGATCCGGTCAAATCCAGGGATGTGCTGGGGCTTGGCATCTCCGCAGCCCTGAATGCACCGCTGCGGGATGACGATTACGGCTACGGCGTATTCAGGATGTAAGGGGGGATACTCATGTTTAAGAAAATACTCATTGCCAACCGGGGGGAGATTGCCGTCCGGGTCATCCGGACCTGCAGGGAAATGGACATCGGGACCGTCGCGGTGTATTCCGAAGCGGACGACACCGCCCTCCACCGTCTTGAAGCGGATGAGGCGGTCTGTATCGGTCCTGCAGACCCGGGGAAAAGTTACCTGAATGCGGACAATATCATCCGGGCCGCCCGGGATACCGGGGCCGAAGCCATCCATCCCGGGTACGGCTTCCTGTCGGAGAACCATGAATTTGCCCGGGCCTGCAGTGAAGCCGGCATCGTTTTTATCGGTCCGCCGCCCGATGTCATCCGGGATATGGGGGATAAGCTCACCGCCCGCCGGATGATGATTGAGGCCGATGTACCCGTCATCCCCGGGCTGTCCGGTGGTGATTACACCCTCGCCGATATGCTGGAAACCGCCGATGAGATGGGATATCCCGTATTGATTAAGGCCAGCGCCGGCGGCGGCGGCAAGGGCATCCGCATCGTAAACAATGCCGAAGAGATGGAAGAAGAACTTGAAGCCGCTTCCCGGGAGGCAGTGAACGCCTTTGGAGACGGCCGGGTTTATCTGGAGAAGTTTTTTACCAATGCCCGTCATATCGAATTTCAGATCCTGGCGGACAATGCCGGCAATACGGTTCATTTGCTGGAGCGGGAGTGCTCCATCCAGCGCCGCCACCAGAAAATCATCGAGGAAACCCCGTCCACCGCGGTCAATCCTGACCTGCGGGAGGAAATGGGCCGCGCGGCCTGCCTGGCTGCCCGTGCGGCCGGCTACGTGAATGCCGGTACGGTGGAATTTCTGCTGGACGAAAAGGGGAACTACTATTTTCTGGAAATGAACACCCGGCTCCAGGTCGAGCATCCCATCACGGAGATGGTCACCGGAATCGATCTGGTGCGCCGCCAGATTCTGATCGCCGC
>JAKSBB010001147.1 GCA_022361315.1 Desulfobacterales bacterium | reverse complement strand
CGAGGGACCACGGTTTTCAACGGTGGCGGAATCCAAAATGTTCCGGGCCTGGGGGGCTGACGTTATCAATATGTCCACAGCTCCGGAAGCCATGCTGGCCAATGAAGCTGGCATCCCCTACGCCGCTGTTGCCATGTCAACGGACTACGATTGCTGGAAAGAGGATGAGGCGCCGGTCACCTGGGAAGAGATCCTGGCGGTGTTCAATAAAAATGCCGACAATGTAAAGAATCTGCTGATCAGAACCGTAAGCAGTTTAAGCTAATATAAGGGGGCGCTTTAAAATTTACAGGCGCTTCGAGCGAAATCAACTTAGGAGAGAGAAAACAACCCATGGATTTAAAGGAAACCATCAGAAGCATTCCCGGCTGGCCCATCGAAGGCGTGATTTTCAGAGATCTGACCACCCTTATGCAGGATCCCGAGGCATTCAGGGAATCCTGTGACATCCTGGTCAACAGGTACAAGGATCAGGACATCGATAAAATTGTGGGGATTGATGCCAGGGGATTCGTGTTTGGTGCGGTCCTGGCCTATAAACTCGGCATCGGTTTTGTACCGGTCCGTAAAAAAGGGAAACTGCCCTATAAAACCATCCAGGAGAGCTATAGCCTGGAGTATGGAGAGGATACCCTTGAAATCCACGAGGATGCCATTGAAAAGGGTGAACGGGTGGTTATCGTGGACGATCTCATTGCCACAGGCGGGACCGTGGGGGCCACCGTTAAGCTGGTGAACCAGCTGGGGGCTCAGTTAATTGAATGCGCCTTTGTAGTGGAACTGCCCGACCTGAATGGCAGGGCCCAGATTCCGGGGGTTGAGGTGTTTGCCATCACGGAATTCGAAGGAGAATAATACCCGAAACCATACCGGGGCACAGCAAGGCTTGCTGTTCAACGCTACGCTGCTGCTGCCCCGGTGGCTGTATTGTTTATCAAGTCTCCGGAAGAGGTGGTGTTTTGGGCAGCGTGACACTGACGCGGGTACCTTCGCCGATGGCGGATTCCACCCGGACACTCCCTCCCAGCCGACCGCTTACAATGGTATAAACAATGTGCATCCCAAGCCCCGTTCCTCCCGCACCTCTCCGGGTGGTATAAAAGGGGTCGAATATTTTTTCCCTTACCGTTTCAGGCATACCGCAGCCGTTATCGCTGACGGTAAGATGTACCTGTGTTTCATCTGTTTCCAGTGTCACCCGTACCCGGTTATCCCCGGGCAATTCAAAGGCATGAACCAGGGTATTCATGATCAGGTTGGTCATCACCTGGGACAGTGCCCCCGGATCTGTGGTCAGGGGTGTTGCCTCGGGGCTGTGGACTTCCAGTGAAACCCCTTTGCGTCTGGCTTCGGGGGAAAGGGAGGAAACCACATCGGTCATATAGGTTGTCAGGTCGATCTCCCGGAAATCATCGAGCTGCCGGTCGCTGGCCACCTGTTTGAAGCTGTGGGTGAGATCGCCGGCCCGCAGGATATTTGAGCGGATTAAGGCGGTACCGTAACTCAGTTTTTCAGTGATTCCGGTGATGTCCTTGAGGGAGGCTTCCGGATGAGATAAGTCTTCGGTCTTTCGGGTGAAATCGTCTATATACTCTTCCAACGCAGTGGTGGCAGTGATGGCAGCCCCTAAAGGGGTATTTATTTCGTGGGCAATACCGGCCACCAACCGGCCCAGGGAGGCCAGCTTTTCCCGTTCAACAATCTGGTGCTGGAGGGACTTCAGGTTATCCAGCGCGTCTTCAAGATCAGAGGTCCGATCGGATATCCGGGTTTCAAGATCCCGGTTCAGCGTCTGAAGCTCATGGTTCGCCTTTTTGACATCTGCTTCAGCTGCGTTTTTTCTCTCAATTGCCCGTATAAGCTGCTCTCGGGTTTTCTGCCTGGCGTCGATTTGTCTGATACTGATGAAAATCAGACCTGCGGCAAAAAGTACGGAGAAAAGAAGAAAGGCGCCGGCGCTGATGAAATTCTGCCTGAACCCCGCCAGAACCATATCTTCGGAAATAAAGGCCGCAATGTCCAGGTTCGCATATCTGTCATCGTTTCGGGCCAGGGGCAGAACGATACCGATTTGGTTGCCTAAGCCGGAAAGCAGGCGGCCTTTCATCGGTGTCGGTGTCTTTTGGGTCTCACTTTTTCCGGAGGGGAGGGCGGAAAAGGGTTGTTCAGCGACGGATTGTCCTGCCAACTGAGCGTTATCCGGTGTCAGACCACCGGAACCGGCGATAATTCTGCCGTTTTTATGGTAAAAAAGGGTTTGAATACCGTTTGCCTGTCCCAGAAGGTTGTAATAGTTCCAGAAATATTCCGGATCAACAATGGCGGCCACGACACCTGAAAATCTTTGTGTCGGTGTAACCATGGCGCGGCTGACGGCCAGGAACCATTTACCGCTGGACCTTCCTTTCAAAGGACTGCCCACGTAAAGACCTGAAACGGTATTTGACTCGTGTACTGTGAAATAGGTCCTGTCGGAGAGGTCAATCTGTTTGGCCGGGTATCTGCCTGAGTCATGAACGGATATTCCTTGCCGGTTTAAAATAATGATATCCCTGAGCTGGGGCAGATGGGATTTGACACCGGCCAGGGCGAGATGAATCTGCTTCGGGTGATGTTCTCCAGGCTGCCACTGGGATTGAAATGCATCCGCTATCTGCTTCAGTGCGAGATCAACCCCTTCGATGATGCGTGCCGTGTGTTCTCCTGCGGCGATACTATGGTGTTTTACCTTTTTCCGGGCATCATCGGTGGCGTGCCGGTGCTGGAGGTGGAGGCTGATACCTGAAAAAATGACTATGAGGGTTATGAAGCCTGTGGCAAGCAGTAGTATGGTTCGTTTAAGTCCGGTGTATCCTTTTTCCGATGACAGTGCGTTTCGGGTTTTTGAGGGCATGATTTCCTATTCCTCTATGTCGGTGGCGGGACGGGTTCCGGATATCGTGTTTTAATCTGCCGGATATCCGAAAGACGTGTCATAAAACAGTCCACAAGCCGGGGATCAAAGAATACGCCTGCGTTGTCCCTGATGTAGTTCACGGCCTTGTCCACCGGCCATGCCTTTTTATAGACCCGCTCCGTGATCAATGCATCATAGACATCGGCAATGGCCACGATTCTTCCCAAAAGGGGGATATCTTCTCCGGCAAGGCCTTTGGGATATCCGGTGCCGTCCCATTTTTCATGGTGGCTTAGGGCAATGATCCGGGCGTACTGGAGGAGGCGGGAGGCGTGGCGGCCGATGATTCTGGCCCCGATTTCCGCATGGGATTTCATGATTTTCCACTCTTCTTCATTGAGTTTACCCGGTTTCAGCAAGATGTGATCCGGTATCCCGATTTTCCCGATATCATGCATGGGAGATGCCTGGAATATCAGTTCACAGGTATCCCTGTCCAGCCCGTATTCCCTGGCCAGAATCCGGCAATAATGGGAAATCCGCATGATGTGATGGCCGGTTTCATTATCCTTGTATTCCGCAGCCCGTCCCAGCCTTTGGATGATTTCCAGCCGGGTCTGGAAGATTTCCCCGG
>JAKSBB010000098.1 GCA_022361315.1 Desulfobacterales bacterium | reverse complement strand
CCGGCGATCATGGCGCTTCTCAAAGAAAAAGGATTCGGATTTGACTGTTCATCCGTTCCGGAGCTCACCCTATCCCGTCGGGTAGGCAGCCGCGGGGACGATATCATGTTCACATCCAACAATACCAGCATCGCCCAGTTCAGCGCGGCATTGGACCAGGAAGGGTGTATCATTAATTTGGACGATATCTCCCTTCTGCCCAAGCTGCCTGAGGTGCCCGAGCTGCTCTGTTTCAGATACAACCCCGGCTCAAAACGCAACGGCAACAGCATTATCGGCAACCCGGTCGAAGCCAAATACGGGGTCAGCCACGACCAGATATTCCGGGCATACGAAGCGGCCGCAAAAATGGGTGTAAAACGCTTTGGCATTCACACCATGCTGGCCTCCAACGAACTCAACCATCAGTATATGATTGATACGGCGGACATGCTGCTGGCCCTGATACAGGAACTCCACGACCATCTTGGCATCCGGTTTGAGTTCATCAACATCGGCGGGGGTCTGGGCATACCCTACACCCCGGATGCCCCTCAATTCAATATTCAGGGCATGGCCGAAGGTATTGTCCGCTCCTTTGAACGATTCTCCGCTCAAAACCAATGGGCACCGAAACTATTCATGGAAAGCGGCCGTTACATCACAGGCCCCCACGGCGCACTGGTCACAACAGTAATAAATCACAAAGAAATTTACAGGAATTACGTGGGGGTTGATGCGTCCATGTCTTCCCTGATGCGCCCGGGAATGTACGATGCGTATCACCACATCCATATCAACGGAAAAGAGGAGGGCCTCCCCCTGAGAACCGTTGACGTCGTCGGTGCTCTGTGTGAAAATAACGATAAATTCGCCGTTCAGCGGGAACTGCCAAAAACCGAGGAAGGTGATATTCTGGTGATCCATGACACCGGTGCCCACGGCCATGCCATGGGGTTCAACTACAACGGTCACCTGCGGCCCAAAGAGCTGTTGCTTCGCTCCGACCTCACTGTGGAGATGATCCGCCGGGCAGAGACCATGGATGACTATTTCGCCACATTAAATTTTGAACCCAAAACATTCGGGGGATAAACGCTCAATAACTTACAGGTGAGATTATGAATTACTGCATGATTCTGACAACCTGTTCGACTGAGGCCGATGCCGGAAATCTGGCATCGGCCCTGGTGAAAAAAAAACTTGCCGCCTGTGCCCAGATCCATCAGGTGACCAGCGTGTATACCTGGGAGGGAGAGGTACACAATGATCCGGAGTTCCGCCTGATTATTAAAACAAAAGCCGCCTTATATAAAAAGGCAGAAGCGTTCATCAGGGCGCACCACAATTATGAGGTGCCCCAGATCGTCATGGTCCCGATTGAGGACGGGCTTTCAGAATACCTGAACTGGATCGACGAGACCACCGGTTAAGCATCGTTTATAGACAAGCCGAAATCAGTCGAACTTTTTCGCCACAAATGCGTGGGCCTTATCCGGATGATCCCCACGACATTCCCCTTTTTCTAAAGCAAATTGCAGGGCCCGCTCCCGATCTTTTGCGTTAACGGCGAGCCACATCAGGCCGGACAATGTGCCCATGCCATAGGGGTTCAGCTCCCGGGCCTTTAAGAATGCAGACTCGGCACCGGTAAAGTCTTCATTTTTATATCGCCCCCACCCCAGAAGATTCTGAATCAGATAAGAGTCGGGGGAAACCTCGGTTGCCCTGTGAAAATCGTCCAGATCAATAACCGTCATGTCCGGAGTGACATAACTTAAATAAAGGCAGAATAATCCCCGCCCCAGAAAATCCATTCCTTCAGGCGACATGGGTTCATCCCAGAGCCCTTTTTCCCTGCCGCCGTATCCGGGACCTGCTTCGTCAAGCCAGTCAAAAAAAGACCTTCGAAATCCCTTCAGCCCGTCAGAAAATGTAAGCGTAAAAGTATTCTCCACCGATACTTGGTCACGGGTGTCGTGAAGTATAGTCCGGATGTGGATGTTGCCGTCCGTGACGTCTGCATAAAAACCTTCCATCCAGAAGCGGACCTTTTCCCTGACTCCCAGTTCCTGGATATCCGGATAAGGGTCGCTTCCCCGGCAATATGTCTTTAATGCACTTGAATCCGGAAAAATGTTCTTAACCCGCCACCCGAACCAGCATTCCAGAAACCCGGGGTGCAGGCAAAACAGATTCCCCAGAAAAAAATGAATCCCCAACCCGAGGCCATCCGGCTCCGATTGTCCCTTCTCATGCAGGAACGGCATGACGATAATCTTATCCCGGCCGTCTCCGGCCATTATTTTCGACTCCGGCATGTATCCTCCCTAAATTTTAAATTCACCCAGACTGAGTTCTACGGTCCGTATGATGTTTTCTCTGAGGTTGGCCTCAAAGGCGGCCTGTTGTTCCGGATCAAGCACGTCCCAGCGCGCCGGCAGCATACCCTCTCCCAAACGGGAATACCTCTCCCGGTGCTCGGTGATGATCACCCTGCTGCTGTTCCGGCGTTTCAAAATGAGCTGCAATGCCACGTAGGATTTGGCGGGCTGATTCATCAGACCAAGAAAAAATTTCCGGTCTAAGAATCCGCAGGCAAATACGGTATCCGACTTAAACACCTGGCGGGGAACAATCTCGATCATCATATCCACATTGCCGGATGCAAGTGCAGCCTCGTCCCTCACGACCTGTGTCTTGTACCCTTTGTCCGCAAGATGTGCGGCAACCGTTTCCGTGAACAGATCTTTGACGGACAGGGATTCAATTTCGACAGCACTGTCTCCGGCCGCAAGTGTCCTCTTTTTCAAAAGATAAGGATGTGCAGGAAAATGGTTCAAAATGCCGAAGGTTTTGGGAGGAAGGCCCGTATCCTCCGCAGGCCAGAGCATGTTCCATATTCCACAACCGGACAGCAACAACGCTCCCGTTAGTACAAGAATCAGGTGTTTCAATGTATTCATTGTCTTTCCCGGATGTCAGAAGGTAATTTTTTTTGAAAATCATACTACCATCCATACATACCGGGGGTAAAGACCTGCGTTATTCTCTATCGGTCAGTCCGCTCCCGCCATCCGCCATACAGGGCCGCGACACATAGCGGTATTTCATGGCCTCCCCCTGGCGTATTAAAAACTCCCCCGCCCGAATCCACATCGTTTCCCTGATACCGGGCTTCGGCTTTCCATGAGACATGCGCAGTCTTCTCATGCGGGCATCGCGTTGAAATTCATTATGTCTTTCTTTTGCCATTATTTGCAGAAAATAGGCGTCGTTTGACATGATTCCCCCTTTCCGTGATTCATAAAGACAATAATTTTTGGATGGTTTAAAAATGTCCCAGACCGCTCAACCCGGAATCACCGGGAGGCTGTCGCAATAATTCCTTAACCGCATCCGCCAAAACCTCCATCCCTTCCGCAATACGGTCCCGGCCAGTCCAGGCACAGCTCAGCCGAAATGCATTGACAAAACGCTGGTCCATATCAAACACCGGCCCGGGCACAAGATTCACCCCCTTGTCAAGTACCGAAATCAGCAGGGCCACACTGGAGTATCCCCGCGGGAGGGTAACCCAGAGGGCGAATCCCCCGCTCGGGCGGGTCCATTCAACGCCTTCAGGCATCAATTGTTCAAGACAGGTCAACATGGTATCCCGCCGTTTAAGATAAATGTTTCTCACCCGTTCCAGGTGCCGGTCATAGGCACCGGAAAGAAAGTACTGAAGTGCAACACTCTGCATCAATGGCGGACCGGTCTGAGCCATGAGCCGTTTTATTCTGGCAAATTCCGCGATCCGCCTCCGGGAACTGATCATCCACCCCAGACGAAGTCCCGGCATCAGGGGCTTGGACAGGGATGAAATGACGATGGTCTGCTTCTGCCCCAGCAGGTTGATCATGGGCTCAGGGGCAGGGCCTTCAAACCGCAGATCCTGATACACCTCATCGGAGAGAATGATCCCCTTATTCTTTTCCGCCCATGCGGCGATTTTCCGCCGTTGTTCCGCCATCACATCTTCGCCCACAGGGTTGTGAAAATCCGGACAGATACTCAACAGATGTGATGAAGCGCCCGTAAACCGCTCCAATTGTTCAGCCACATCCCACCCCCGGTCACCGATCACGGTTTCCACCCAATTGCCGTTGCCCACAAAGGCATCCACCAATCCCTGGAATCCCGGGGCCTTGATGATCACCTGCCGCCCCTTTTCCGCCGCATCCCTGGCGGCAATGCAGGCCCCTTGCTGGGCACCGTTGGTGATCAGCACCTGCTCCGGAGAAATCCGCACACCTTTTTCTTGATATCGTTCCGCAAGGGTTTCCCGGAGCGCCGGCATTCCGCGAAGATCCCCATAATCCGCATATCCCTGAACACCTTCGGTCATGGCCGCGGCCATCATTTCTTCAAACACCCCTTCTTCCAGCAATGCCGGATCAGGTACCCCCTTTGAGAAATCAATCACCCCGGGCTGGGAGGCCACACTCATCAGGTCACACAAGCCCTTGGACACCCGCTGTCTGAACTGTCGGGCCGCCTGAGCCGGCCGGATCTGCCTGCCGGATGCCGAGAGAACCATGGAAGGGGTACGGTCCGCAGCCCCCCCCGAATCAGCCCCGGGCGATTCGGAAAAAGAAGGTTCGGAGATAAAGGTTCCCCGGCCCACATGACAATGGGTCAGCCCCTGCTCTTTAAGATCTTCCATGGCCCTGCGAATGGTTGCCTGGGTCACCCCAACCTCTTTGGCGAATGCCGACACCGCCGGCAGTTTATCACCCGGAGAAAGTTCCCCGTCCTGAACCGCCTGCCGGATCCTGTCCCGGATCTGAACATAAAGGGGTTTATCCGACTTTTTATCTATTTGTATGGATACCATATTACCTCCAAATTAATACGGCATTAATACCGTATTAATCATAAAGAGATCAAGATTTATTTACCCACGGCCCCTTCTATTGCGGGTTCACGCGCATAGAACGCAGGAATACGGTGCCCTGGCGGGAATACCACATATAAGACTGGAAGATTATCGCAGGTGGGAAAAAGCAGCGGTATAGCCACATCCGGAGAGGATATTCAGCTATACCGCCCGAAATATAATCCGGCAGACAATACCACCAAAAGGGAGAACGATGGTACTATCAATCATCCAGAAGATGTTTGACACTATCATAGGAAATCGAGGCATGGGCTTTACCAAAGGCATTGGAATTTCCCAGGGCCTGCATCTTTGTGAAGATATCCGCCTCATCGGAAAAATCCAACTCCATGGAAGCGGCACGCCCCTCATCTGAGAGGCTGACGGTGGATGATCCGGATGATTGCTTTGCAGACGTCTCACCGGCCGGGCTTTTCACCTCCGCAGCTTTGTTTTCCGGTTTGAGTGCTGACGGATTTTGTTGCGACAGATCAACGTTGGCTTTCTGATAACCTACATCTGAATTGATTTCCATGGTTCCCTCTTTTATTTAAACCGTTATATCCGGCATCTTTATTTATCTGATAAAAGAAGAAAGCAAGTTCAATGCCGCGCTTCAACCCTCTGTAAACTAAGGACAAAAGAAACGAACTTAAGGAATCAGCGGCAAGAATTGCCGGTAAACACGGTGGATTATTCCACCCTAAAACAAGGCCGTCCCTCCGCTTTACACCTGGCCCCATTATTGTTAATGAGAACCATAGCCCAATGCGTACAAATATCAAATCCAATGAAGGGAGGACATCAATGAGGATCAAAACTGACGGTACTGCCCTCATTGAGACGGTTTAACGCCATGAACATCCATCCCGATGCCCCACCCCAAAAACTCACCGGAAAAACCCTGCTTTTCCTGGTGATTATTCTCATAGCAGTTGTCTGTGCCATCTTTTTCTGGTCCAGGGCCGACGGACTGTCAGGACTCCGCAGCATTGCAGGGGAGCGGTTGGTGCTTTACAAAGGCACCCTGAACTCCGCTCTGGAAAAGTACAGATATCTACCCTATTTCCTGTCCAGGGACGAAACCGTCATCCAGCTGCTTGCCGGCCGTTCCACCGAAGGCCCTGTGAACACCCTTCTGGAAACCGCAAACAACAAGGCGGGATCCGCAGAGATATTCGTCATGGATAAAAGCGGAAATACGGTCTGCGCCAGCAATTGGAACGCCCCAACCACATTTGTGGGGCAAAACTATGGGTTCAGACCCTACTTTAAAGATGCCATGGCCGGGGATGAAGGGGGTTTTTACGCAATAGGTGCAACCACAGGGACGCCCGGGTATTTTATGTCCCATCCCGTTTATGACTTCCAATCGTCCCCGGATGCCCCTCCCATAGGGGTCGTCGTGGTGAAGGTTGATCTTTCCGGGCTTGAACGGCATTGGATGGAAGGTGGAGAAATCGTATTCGTATCGGATGCCAATGGGGTCATATTCTTGTCGGGAAATCCCAACTGGAAATACAAGAGCCTTCTTTCCCTGTCCCCTAAAATCCTGAAAGATATCCGGCAGGGCAAGCAGTACAAAGGAATCAACCTGACCCCTCTACCTTTGGAAAGAGGGACGGCCGGTCAGGATAACTGGATACGGATCAACAAGAAGAAATTCTTTCTGGGCAGCCTGTTCCTGGAATCCTTCGACTGGCAGCTCAACTACCTTATCCCCTGGGAACGCCTGGAAAAACAGGTCAATTTTGCCCTGTACATCTCCTCTGCAGCCGGCGTCCTGTTGATTCTGAGCATTCTTTTTGCCCAGGAGCGGAGGCTGAAAAAGCGCTCTCAACAGCAGGCCCTTGAGGCCGAAAAAATAGGCCGCATCAACAGAAAACTGAAACGGGAGGTGGAAGAACGGCGCAGAACAGAAACCCACCTGCGGCAAACCCAGGAAGAGCTGGTCCAGAGTGCCAAACTCGCAGCACTGGGACAGATGGCCGCCGCCATCGTCCATGAGCTGAACCAGCCGATCTCCGCCATCCGCACCTATGCCGCCTCCTGCCGGTTAATGGCTGGTCAGGGTAAAACCGAAGACCTGACAACCACCCTGCTGTCCATCTCGGATATTACCAAAAGCATGGAAGGGATTACCAGGCAGCTCAAGGATTTCTCCAGAAAATCGCCATTGGACATCAGACCGGTGGCTGCCGAGGAACCCGTAGCCCGGGCTGTGGATCTGATGCGCTACGCCATTGATGCGGCTGACTGCCGCCTTTCAATAGAGGCCCCAGAAGCCCCGCTTTCTGTGATGGGTGACCGGCTCCGGCTGGAACAGGTCTTTGTCAACCTGATAAAGAACAGCCTTGATGCCATGGCCGAACAGGAGAACAAATTAATTTCCGTCCGGTTCAGAGAAGAAGATGATATGGTCAGCATCCATTTCCGGGATTCGGGGCCCGGAATCAACCCCGATCTCAGGGAGAACATCTTCACCCCATTTTTCACCACCAAGGCCAAGGGGGACGGTTTAGGACTGGGCTTGTCAATTTCAGCGGGGATTGTTAAGGAAATATCCGGACAGATTG
>JAKSBB010001227.1 GCA_022361315.1 Desulfobacterales bacterium | reverse complement strand
TGTGGCATAGGCTATGGGGATCGGTGCCGATTTGAAAAACAGGATGAAGCTACTCTCATTTTCGTGCTCCTTCTGTTCTTTTCGTGAAAATGCCGCTTTTTCTTTTTCCAACACCCGGATTTTTTCTTCCAGTTCATCATAGGTTGGTTTCTTTGTCATGACGCACTCCAAACGGCCTTTCACAGATAGGGTTGCAGGGTTTAAATGCAGTGGTGTTTATTTCAAACGGGATGAAAACAAGCCACTGTATTTGACCTTATCTGTCAATGTTTTTGGGTAAATTGTAAGCAGTCTTGAGTCGTTCAAGTTTCAACAATGCCTCTTCATCGTCAAAGTCGTCTATTGCCTCTTCAATTTCAGTAATTTCGGAAAGGTTTCCCATGACCTTTTTCAGGTCCGTTAAAAGAGATCTGGATCTGCCCAGGTCTGATTCAATGGTTTCTGTCAGTTGGTTTGCAATCCGGGCAGCCGTTTCAATATCAATCTCCGCAGATGGTTCATCCGGTGCTGTTTTCAGATCCGGACCGAGTATACTCTCGATGGTATCTGTGACTTCCTTTAACCCGGTTTCATAATCCCTTAACAGGCCTTCGGCCTCATCAAGTTTCTTTGCTTTCAACAGGGGTTCCAACTCAGCGCTGATGCGATGTAAGTGTGCGGCACCGATATTGCCGGCAACGCTTTTCATCGAGTGAACCAGGCGGGTGGCAGTGTTAAAGTCACCGGCATTAATGGCTTGGGTAAGGTTCCGGGTTCCCGGTTTATTCCTTCTATAAAACAGGGTCAGGATCTTCGCATAAGATACCTTTGAACCACCGGCGATGTTTAGGCCTGTGTTGATGTCAATTCCTTGGGCAGTTTCAGGAAACTGAACACCTGCCTCTTGATCCGTGTTGATTCGGCGTTGGATTACTTCTCGTTCTCCCGGCTTAATCCATTTCACCAGACAGCCAAACAGATCCTTTTGTTTGAACGGCTTGGTAATATAATCATTCATCCCGGCAGCCAGACATTTTTCACGATATCCGGTAACCGCATGAGCCGTCATGGCCACAATGGGCAGTGCCTTGTTTTCAGGCATATTTCGGATGGCCCGGGTGGCGTCGAATCCGTCCATTACAGGCATATTGATATCCATGAGAATGAGATCATATTTTTCCCGGCCAATTTTCTGGACCGCTTGTTTACCATTTGGGGCTATTGTTACCCAAAACCCGGCCATCTCAAGGGTCTCTAAGGCCACCTGTTGATTGATCTCATTATCTTCTGCCACTAAAACTCTGGCGCCTTTTATTTTTTCAAGTCCCCGGACTCTATCTTTTTCCCTTGTCGTCCTTAAACTGATGCCCTCACCTTTACCAAAGATATCCATGAGGGCGTCAAAGAGGAGTGACGGGTTTACCGGTTTGGTTAGAAATCCGTCAATTCCGGCCTCCAGGGCCGTTTGTTGTAGCTCGTTGCGCCCGTAAGCCGTCACCATAAGGATGGCCGGGATTTTGGATAGCCGGGGATTGGTTTTGATTCGTTTTGAGGTTTCAATCCCGTCCATTCCCGGCATTTTCCAGTCCATAAAGATGAGTTCATAGGGGGCAGAGACGGCACTTTGTTCCAGGACCTCAATGGCTTTACGTCCTGTTGACACCTGATGAACCTCATATCCGAATCCCCTGAGCATATGTGCAAGAATCTCACGTGCCGCAGCATTGTCATCCACGATCAGAACCTGCTTATCCCCAATATATGCGGGCAATTCATGATCGTCGTTTTTTGGGCCTGACCGGGAATCAAACCGGGCCGTGAAAATAAACCTGCTTCCTTCCCCAACAATACTCTCCACCCGGATCTCACCATTCATCATTTCCACAAGGTGCTTGGATATTGACAGCCCGAGACCGGTACCTCCGTATTTCCGGGTCGTTGAGGTGTCTGCCTGTGAAAAGGCATTGAAAAGGTTCGCCACCTGATCATGGGTCATGCCGATACCACTGTCCTCTATGGAGAATTCAAGAGTAACGGTATTTGTTGCGGGAGGGGAAAGGTTTTTTATGCTGACAACGATTTGTCCGTTCTCCGTGAATTTCACTGCATTGCCGGTCAAGTTGATCAATACCTGATTCAGGCGCAGGGGATCTCCTTTCAGATGGTGGGGAACATTGGCGGCTACATTGAAGAGGAACTCAATTTGTTTCTCTTCAGCTTTGATACTGATGAGGTCGGCGACCTGGTCAAGAATATCCCTGAGGTTGAAGTCGATGGATTCCATACTCAGTTTTCCGGCCTCGATTTTTGAAAAATCAAGAATATCGTTGATGATCCCCAGTAAAGAATCCGCCGATGTTTCTATTTTTTTTAAATAATCATATTGCTTCGGCGATAAATCCGTCTGCAGGGCAAGTCCGGCCAATCCGACAATGGCGTTCATAGGCGTACGGATTTCATGGCTCATGTTGGCCAGGAATTCGCCTTTTGCCAGGTTAGCGGCTTCCGCCTTCAGATTGGCCGCCTTGATTTTTCTGTTCATCACGGTGATCCGGCGAACCCAGAACATGATGAAACAGAAGAGTACAGCCACCCCGGCCAGAATCCGCCAGATCAATATGGCGTTGATTCCCTCTTCATAGGTAACCGATACCCACCTGTTGACGATTTGCTGTCTTTCCGTATCCGTGATGGAATCGGTGGCCTTTTGCATGATGGTTGCCAGCAGGGGTTCATCATTGCGGGTGGCCACTGAAAGGTCGATCTCAAACTCAAGGCGTCCGTTGACCTTCAGATCCATCATCCCGTGTTTCTGGATGGTATATGCGATGACCGGGAGGTTATCGATATATCCGAAGATACTGCCGGCCTGAACCTTTTCCAGTCCGTCCCTTGCGTTCTCCACATCAACGATCTGCATATCGGGGTATTGGGCTTTTAATTTGTCCGCAGTGGCATAGCTTTTAATCACTCCGACCCTGTTCCTGCCGATTTCCGAGGCATCCCTCAGGAACTGGGCTTCATGTTTGGTGGCGATGACAAAAGGTTCTATGATGTAAGGGGTTGTAAAATCAAGGAATTCATGTCGATAGGCCATGTCTATGGCGATGGGTAGAATATCACATTTTCGTTCACGGATGAAACGGAGGGAATCGGCCCATTCCTTGGTCTGGTAAAGTTCGAAATTTGTGTTGAGGCGTTGCTCCATCAGCCCGATCATCTCGGCGGCAATGCCTTCATGCTTCCCTTTTTTATTGATCCGTTCGTAGGGCAGCCAGTCCGGGAGCACGCACATCTTGATCCCTCCTTTTTGGGCCAGGTATGCCTGTTCCTCGGGGGTGAGGGGAATTCGTTTCTCATGCGCCCCCTTTTTTTCTTCAGGTTTTCCAAACCATTTGCGTTCCAGCTTTTCAATGTCCCCGGGGGTGAGGCTCGCCAGGGCCTTGTTCAGCATTGAAATGAGTTCCGGGGCATGTTTCTGGGCCATAAAGTGGTAGGTCCTGTTCCTTCCCTTATCCACCTCCTTTGCCCAGCCGGAGATCCTAAGATCGGTAAACCCCTTCTTCCTGATCCAGTAACTGGACACATCATGATTTTCAACGGTTGCATATGCCTTGCCGGTGGATACCGCATCCAGAACCCCTTCCATACTGTCTGCCCGGAATAATTTGATTTGTGGATGATGGCGCAATAAATACGCTTCCAGCATCCACCCTTTTCCCACTGCAACGGTTTTGCCGTAAAGGGCTTTGATATCCTTTATTTCCGGGGCTTGCTTACGGGTAATATAATGACTTTTATGCCGCCTGTAATCATTGGAATAAAGACCGAACGCCTCGCGTTCCGGTGTTTTATAAAGAGAGTGGAGCAGGTCAAGCTCGCCTTTTTTGAACAGGGAGATCAACTGAGCCCAGGTATAGCCGTTGACATATTCAACTCTCATTCCGATCTTCCGGGCCAGCAGATTCAGCAGATCGACACCGTAGCCCACAGGCTGATCTGCAATCATGAAGTCAAAGGGTTCGTATTTCATCTCATTGCTGACTTTAATAACCGGGTGATAGCTGAGCCAGAGCTGCTCGTCATCCGTTAATGGGATTTCAACGGCGTTCCCGGCGGTCTGCTGCAGCCATTTCTCCTGAATCTCAGCCGTCTTACGGGGAGATACCGCTGCCATGGCTTTGTTGATAGCGGAATGCAGCAACGGCCAATCCTTACGCACCCCGATCCTCAGGTTGGCAAAGTCCGGATTCCCGATATTGACCTCACCGGAGATATGCAGGTCCGAAAGCTGGTTCTTTGCCATCAGGCTCCGCACCACAGCCTCTTCCCCCAGAGCGGCATCCGCATTGCCGAAATTGACGGCCTTCAGGGAGGCCAGGGTATTTTCCACCGGCAGCCGTTTGATCCGGGGGTAGTTTTGGGTCAGCACTTCTTCGTAGAAAAAACCCTTGGTATAGGATACGGTCTTGCCGAAAAGTTGCTCAATCTGCTTATAGGCATCCTTTTGGGAACTGATAAACACATTGGGGTTTCTTACGTAGGGGGCTGTAAATAACGTGTAATTTTCGCGGCTCTCTGTCCTGACCATGTTGAGCATGACGTCCAGTTGCCTGTTTTTGATCATGCCTAAAAACTCATCCCAGCTCGGACCGGTAATATATTTAATTTTTATACCGAGCCGTTCAGACAATAGGTCCATGTAATCGATTGACAGCCCCCTTGGGGAACCATATTCAAAATAGTTGAACGGGGACCAGGCCTTTTCATTGTGAACCCGGATAACGGGATGGGCTTTGAGGAACGCCTGTTCTTCCGGTGTGAACAATACGGGTTTCGTGGGATGAGACTGAGTTTTAAACAACCATTGCGATCTCATCCGTGCCAGTTCATGATCCGGAATCCTGCCGAGGGCTTTATCTATAATGGCGTGAAGCCGGGGATGTTTTTCATTTACGGCGAAACGGATGTTCAACTCCCCCATCTCATGGGAGGGCAAAACGCCGGAAATCTCCAGATCAAAAATCAGGTTGCGATTGATAAAATACCCTGCGTGGGTGGCATTGTCGAGGTAGTAATCCGCCTTGCCCTGCCGCAGCGATCTATAAGCCTGATCAATGTTGTCCACCCAGAGATAGTCCAGGTCCGGCATTAATTCATGAAGGGTTGTGGATTGCTGGAATCCCTTGACCAGAACGATCCTGAATTGTTTAAAATCTTTTATCCCGTTAATTTTTTTTGCATTGGTCTTCCCCACGGCCACAAAGGGTGCCGTCAATATGGGGCGGGTTTGCAGGGCGAAGGATCTTTTTTTCCCATGAACTGTAT
>JAKSBB010001121.1 GCA_022361315.1 Desulfobacterales bacterium | reverse complement strand
CCTTTCCCGGTGAAATGGGTGACCGATTTTTCCGCAGAACTGGACCAGGGGAAACTGATCTACGATTTTTTTATCCCCTGCCATGTGGCCGCTGTCAGAACCCCAAAGAAAATCATCATCGCCAGCTACGACCCCAATTATTACACGGCCATCTTTTTTGCAGACCGGACACCCTACAGGCTGATCAATGCATCTGCCCTCAGCGTCAATGCGGATGTCCGCGAGGACAAGGACACCCTGATCTACTTTGATATGGTCAATCCCTGGACCCTTTTTCTGGATTTCAGACTGAAATAATGAAACGCATCCTCTGCCTGGCGCTGCTTTGCATCTGGTTGGCCCTGCCCCTGAGCCAGGCCACAGCCCATAACCCCTTCACGGCAAAGCCGGAAAAGCAGCATACCCCGCCCGCCCCTGTGGTGAAAAGCAAACTGTTTGTAAACATCATCCTCTGGCAACAGCAACTCAGGGCCAAGATGTCCGGCCTGATCCGGGAGGCAAAGGCCACCGGTAATATGACACCACTCATTGTCCTCCTCGGCGCGGCCTTTCTTTACGGTGTGGTTCACTCGGCCGGCCCCGGCCACGGGAAGGCGGTTGCCCTGTCCTATATATTTTCCTGTAAGCCCGGCCTGGTGCCGGGCCTGATGTTCGGTAACATACTGGCCCTGACCCACGGCTGTTCGGGAATCATCCTGGTACTGGGCGTCAAGTTCATCTTCCAGACAAGCATGACCGCCTCCCTGGAAACCATGACATTTTACACCCAGGCCGTCAGCTTCGGCCTGATCTCATTCCTGGGGTTCGCCATTTTCGGCAACACGATTTACAGATGGCTGAAAAAGAAGCCCCAGGAAGAAGAAACGGTTCCGTCCGGGATCTACCGGAACCCCATGCTGACAGCCATAGCCGTGGGCATCGTCCCCTGCCCCGGGGTGGTGATGGTGATGCTTTTCTCCATTTCCATGGGGCTGACCTGGCTGGGGATAGTTCTGGGCCTGACCATTGCTTTGGGCATGGCATCCACCATCACCCTGATTGTCCTGGCCGGCATGTCCGGCAAAGCTGCTGTTCTTGGATTGGCCTCAAAAAATACGGGGATTCTCCATATGGTGCAGCACAGCATTGAAGCCCTGGCAGGTTTGGCCGTGGCGGTGCTTGGCTTATTGCTTTTGGGAACTGTCTTATAAATCAAAGGGATCAGAGACCTGAGGAATCCCGCATGAGGAGACCGGCTGATCGTGGTATATGCCCGACAGGCAGACCTTCTCCCCCACCCTGGCGTAAGCCACATGAAAGTCAAACTCCCTGAGCTTTGCATAAAAATTCCGGAACACACCGGTATCGGTTTCCAGCCACACCGGGCACTCATCCCTGAGATGAAATTCATGCACCGCATGATGAACCATGAGATAGAAACAGGCCGCAGATAAATACCTGGACGCCGTCTCCCTGAACAATTCGGGATAAAACTTGGACACGTAAAGCCCCTGTTTTGTGGTATCCCAGGAGAGAATCAGATTTTTTGAAATTTGCTCATGGCGCTCCCTGGATTCCAGGAAGTATTCGATGCAGGTCTGGTCTCTGTAATAAGAGAGGGAAAAACGTTTCTCCAGCAAGGGGATCTGAACGTCCATAAAACAAGGATTGACAGACACAACCAACTTCCTTTCGTAAGGACAGGCAGGTGTCTGCAAAAAATGCCAGAGACTTGTCTGAGATTACTTTCAATTTGAACCGGCGCGGACCTCACGCCGATGATTCACACTACGCCGAACTGAGAAGGCTTTCAAGCCACACTGTGGCAGTGTTTCAAATTAATCCCCCCGCAATTGATATTTGACAAATATTTGTAATATCATTTAAAAAGGATAAAGCTTTAGGCAAAATGCGAATAGTTTGATTGCCCTGCCCGAAACCAACCAATAAACCCCATACCCCCCAATTGATAGACGGACTTGGAAAGCATATGCCCTATAAATATAATGTATCATGTAAAGAAAACATCATCTATACAAGATTTTACGGTGTATTGACCGATGCGGATCTAGTAGGCCAGGCGAAAGATGCGGCGGCAAATGATCTGATTCGCCCAAATTTCCGCGAAGTTGTGGATCTAAGTCAGGTCAGGGAAATAAAGGCCACGAAGCATTCTCTCGATGAAATCATCATAAGTGACAAGGCTCACGATGAGAAAATCAAAGGGCTCAAAACTGCAATTGTAGCGCCGACAGATCTGCTATACGGCTGTTCAAGAATGTTTGGAATTCTCACCGACGTTAATTATGCACCATCAACCGTCCAAGTCTTTAGAACCCATGATGAAGCGCGTGACTGGCTGCAAATCCCAAAAGATATTTGCCCCCCGATTTAGATTCCCCCTTCTCCGAGAATGCGGAAAGCGAAAACCAAAAGGGAGCTGATAAACCCTTTTAACTTCCGCTTTCCAGGAGTGCCCCGGATGAACTGCGATCCAGCCGTGCCAGGGGCAAGCTATAAAAACGAACCGGCTACCCCCGGATAATTCTGGGGGTGATCAGGTGATGCTGGGGGCATATGGATTTGGGATTCTGGTACGCTGCCCCGGCAAAGGCCTTGAGGTAGTGACGCAGGCCATCCATCTTGACCACTTCGTCCACAAACCCCTGCTTGGCACAGAATTCGGGACGGGAGTTATCCCGGTATTCCTGGGCCATCTGGTTCATCTTTTCAATGATGGGATCCAGGGGTCGGCCGGCAGCCTCTTCCTTGACGAGCCGTCTGGAGTAGGAAGCAGCTGCCGCGGTTTCCCCGTGCATCACGGCGATTTCAGTGGTGGCCAGCCCCAGGGTAAAGGCATTGTGGCGATTGGCCGTGGGGCCGCCCATAACGTAATGGGCAGCGGCCGTACCCTTTCTCAGGGTGACCAGCATCATGGGGACATCGGTCTGCTGGATGGAGTAAATCAGGGACTGGCCGATCCCCAGGAGTTCCGCCTTTTCTGCAATATCTCCCACATCAATACCGGAGGTGTCCTGGAACCAGATCACGGGGATGCGGTCCCGGCCGCAGAGGGTGACGAATTCGTTCATCTTGATGAGGCCCTGGCGATAGAGTTTGCTGCCGATGCCGGGGTAATCCGCATATTCGGGATAATTTTCCCCCAGCCAGCCCTGGTTGTTGCCGATGCAGCCCACCAGGAAGCCGTCCATTTTGCAAAGACCGGTGTAGACTTCGGGACCGTAGTCCGGCCGGAATTCCATATGTTCGCTGCCGTCCACCAGACGGGCCAGCACTTCCTTGAACTCATAGATCTGCTTTTGGTTGTGGGGAATGATGCGGGTGAGTTCCCTGGTGTCAAACCCCGGTTCTTTGGGTTCAGCCACCCGGAAAAACTTGGGATTGTATGCGGGCATATCCTTCATGTAGTCTTTCAAGCCGTCAAGCACGCCCTGCTCTTCTTCGTAAACATAACGGAAAAAACCGGTGTGGTCGTGGTGGACATCAACGGATCCCGGGGGTTTGGCCTTATACTGTTTGGCCGATGCGATGAGCTGTTCCGCCCCTTCCTGATCGAAGTACCCCTTGGGGGACATGCCGGAAAGGATGCCGCCGCCGCCCACCGCGATGTTGCAGTTCTTATGGGCAAAGAGAATGGTGGGGCTGATGCCCTGGTAACCGCCGCCGGCCGGGTTCGTGCCGTAGATACCCGCCAGAACGGGAATACCCAGCTGTTCCAGTTCTGCATGGCGGTAGAAGGTGGTGCCGGAACCCCTGCGGTTGGCGTAGAATTTTTCCTGCTCTGGCAGTTTGACGCCGGAGCAGTTCACCAGCCAGACCAGGGGGATGTTCAGGCGTTTGGACAGATCCGTCGCCCGGAGGATGTTCTCCGGCTGTCCCGGCAGCCAGGCACCGGCCATGACCTTGTTGTCAAAACCGATCACCACGGCCCACTTTCCGGAAATCCTTGCCAGGCCGTCAATGACGTTTGTGGTGCCTTCCACATTGTCCTCGGGATTAAACAGGGTGTGCAGAGGGTGCCAGGTACCCGGGTCAATGAGATATCCCAGACGCTGCCATACCGTCCATGCGCCCCGGGCATTGATCTTTTCCGTGGGAATCCCCGCATTCTGAACCTTTTCCACCTGGGCGGCGATTTCGGCCTCCACCGCTTCAACCTTCTTCACGTTTTCCTCGGAACTCAGGATCTGCCCCTGGTTCAGGGCGTTGCCGAAGGGTGTCATATTTTCAAAGTATTGTCGCATGGGATACTCCCTCGTTCTTTATACCACGTTGTCTGTATCACAATTTAAAACAGTGTTTAATTCGTGCTTCCCTTTATGAAATAGAGGACCTGCTTTGTCAAGAAGTTTTTAATCAAATATCTGATCAGATTTTTCTTGACATTAGATCTGAGATTCGGCAAATTCCAGACATATAATGAAACGATGTTTTAAAATATAGAACATAACATGACTGATAAACGCATCACATTATCCGACGCCGTCCGGCAATACGTCACCCCGGGCTGCCATATTTCCATCGGGGGCTTCACCCTGAACAGAAATCCCATGGCAGCGGTCCATGAAATCATCCGCCAGGGAATTACCGGCCTCCACCTCTACGCCCACTCCAACGGACAGGGCCTTGACGAACTGGTGGGGGCGGGTTGCGTGGACCGGGTGGACATCGCATACTCCGGTAACGGACGGTATGCCCCCACCTGTATCAACTTCAAACGCAGGGCCAGGGACGGCAGCATCCTCATTGAGGATTATTCCAACTTCCAGATGGCCCTGCGGTTCATGGCAGGGGCCATGGGCCTGCCCTTTTTGCCCACCTATTCGTCCCTGGGCACGGATATCGTTGAAAAATGGGGATATGATGCAGACCTCAGGGCGGAAGAAGATACCCTGCCCTCAAAAAAACTGGCGTTGATTGAGAACCCCTTTTCCAGAAAAGAGGACGGAGAGCAACTCGTGGCAGTGCCCGCCATCAACCCGGACGTGACCATCATCCATGCCCAGGCAGCAGATGCCAGGGGCACGGTCCGTATCGACGGCCTGACCTTCTCTGATGTGGAGCAGGCCAAAGCGGCCCGCCACCTTATCGTCACCTGTGAGACTATTGTGGAACCGGGGGTGTTAAACCAGGCACCGGGCAGCAACCAGATACCGGGGTTCTGTGTGGATGCCGTGGTCCTCCAGCCCCGGGGGGCTTACCCCACCGCCTGCTACGGGGAATACGACTACGATCCGGGGTTTCTGGACCGGTACCGGGAACAGACAACGGAACAGGACGGATTCGACGCATACGCCGACGACTGCATCCGGGGCTGTGATGATCACAATGCATACATACAAAAGGTATGCGGAGAGCGGTTTGAAACACTGATGGCAGACCCGGCCCACGGATACTCCCTGAAGGTGAAACGATGAACACATACACGAAAAAAGAGATGATGGTCATCTCCGCCGCCCGGATGATCACCGACAGTGATATCGTCTTCTGCGGCACGGGTATCTCCATGCTGGCGGCAGTGGCGGCCAAACACATCTATGCACCGGATGCCACCATCTTCTTTGAAACCGGCGCCATTGACTCGGAACTGGCACACCTGCCCCTGGCCGTGTCCGACTCCAGGGTCATGACCGGTGCCGGGGCGTTCTGCAGTCTGGTGGAAGCCTTTTCCTTCATGCAGAATAAAAAGACAAGCGCCCGTATTGTGGGGATCATCGGGGCTGCACAGATTGACGCCTACGGCAATCTGAACTCCACCATGATCGGGGACTACGGGGATGTAAAAACCCGGTTCCCCGGATCCGGCGGGGCCTGCGACCTGGCCTCGTTTGTCAACACCATCCTGGCTTTCATGAAACTGGAAAAGCGAAAATTTGTAGAACAGCTGGATTATCTCACCAGCCCCGGCTGGCGACCCATGGGCAAATCCCGGGAAGCATGCGGACTGCGCCCCCAGGGTCCCAAAGCCGTGATCACGGACATGGGAATCATGAAGTTCGACGCCACCACACACCGGATGTACCTGGACCAGTACTATCCCGGCGTTACCCCTGATGACATCCGGGACCGGACAGGATTCGACCTGGACATCTCCCGTGCAGTGGAGGCGGAACCACCGGCTGAAAATGCCTTAACCATTTTGAGAACCCGGACAGACCCTGAATGCCTGATCCTCTAATAAATTAAGGACGCATATGACCACTCCCCCCAAACGAAACGCCATTGAAAAGGCCCTGGAAATCCTGCTGAAGTTCAACGGACCCAAGCCCTCCTGGGGCATCCGAGAGCTGTCTGCAGAGCTGGGATTCAGTCCGGCCACGGTGCAGCGTATTCTCCAGACCCTGCGGTCCTACGACTTTATCCGTCAGGATCCCAAGACCCGGCAGTACTTCATCGGCAACGTATTCTACCGGTTTCTGGAGAACCTGACCAACACCAACAACATCACCGGTATCGGCCGGGCATTCATGGAAAATGTGGCCACAGAGACCCAGGAGACGGTGCATCTCAACATCATCGACGGAGATCTTCGGATCTGCATCGACGTGATCGAGTCTCCCAAGGTGCTCAAGGCCGGCATGCCCATCGGCAACCACTCTCCCCTCTACGCCGGGGCCTCTGCCAAATGCCTGCTGGCCTTCTGCTCGGACCGGTTCCAGGAGGACTATTTCCGGAACACCCAGATCCGGCCGCTTACCGGCAACACCATTGTGAACCGGGAGGATCTGATCAAGGAACTGAAGAATATCCGGAAACAGGGCTATGCCGTATCCCTTGGGGAACGGACACCGGGACTGGGATCGCTGAGTGCGCCGGTATATGACTACAAGGGAGAGATCCTGGCATCGCTGAGCCTTGCCATCCCGGAAATCCGCATCACCCAGGACGAATATCTCTCCGCCTGCATCCGCATACTCACCCGGGAGGCAGACGCATTTTCAAAGGCCCTGGGTCTCAATTCAGAAATCGAAGAATTTCAAAACGAATAATAAACGAACACGGAGGAACCATGGATTTTACACTGAGCACCGAGCATAAAATGCTCCAGAAAGAAGTCAGAAAATTTGCAAAAAAACAGATCGCCCCCTTTGTGGATCAATGGGATGAAGATCACCATCTGCCCATCGACGAAGTCATGCGCCCTCTGGGGGAACTGGGATACTTCGGCACCGTTATTCCCGAGGAATACGGCGGTGAGGATATGGGATTTCTGGCGGCCATGATCGTCACCGAAGAACTGGCAAAGGTATCCTCCTCCCTCCGGGTTCAGGTGAACATGCAGGTGCTGGGCTGTGCCTACACCATTTACAAGTACGGCAGCGAAGAACTGCGGAAAAAATATGTGGAAAAGCTCTGTACGGCAGAATACATCGGCGGTTTCGGCATCACTGAACCGGATGCCGGCTCCGACGTCATGGCCATGACCTCCACCGCAGAAGATAAGGGAGACCACTGGCTGATCAACGGGTCCAAAACCTGGATCTCCAACGCCAATGTGGCGGACGCCCTTCTCTTCTACGCATATACGGACAAAGATGCCGGTTCCAAAGGCCTGTCCGCCTTTGTCATCGAACCCAAAAACTTCGACGGCATTAAAACATCTTCCCTGGACAAGCTGGGTTCCCATTCCTCTCCCACAGGCGAACTCTTTCTGGACAATGTAAAAGTGCCCAAAGAGAACCTCCTCGGCAAACCCGGTGACGGCGCAAAAATCGTTTTCTCCTCCCTGAACCAGACACGGCTTTCCGCGGCCGCCGGCGGCGTCGGCCTGGCCCAGGCCTGCCTGGACGAAGTCCTCAAATACTGCAACGACAGAAAGCAGTTCGGCAAAAAAATCGGGGAATTCCAGATGAACCAGGACATGATCGCCCAGATGGCCACTGAAATCGAAGCGGCCCGCCTTCTGGTGTACAAGGCAGCCTGGGCCAAAGACCAGGGTAAGCTGAACAATGGTCTGGACGTGGCCATGGCCAAGTACTTCGTGGGTGAAGTGGCCACCAAATGTGCCAACTTTGCCATGCGGATCATGGGCGCCTACGGTTATTCCACAGAATACCCCGTAGCCCGGTATTACAGGGATGCCCCCACCTATGCCATGGTGGAAGGCTCTGCCAATATATGCAAATGGATCATTGCCCTGGACCAGCTGGGTATCAGAAAGGCCAATCGGTAAGGATCGGCTCCTAAATTACGTATCTTTTGTTTTCAAAATACTCAGTCTTTTAAGGGTTTTTGAAAAGAATTTAGATCAAGTTTTTAGGAACGATCCCGAATTTAATCGGCTCCAAAAACAACCCAAAAGGCCGGCCAGGGCTCTCCCCTGTGCCGGCCTTTATCACGCCCAATACTGAAGGAAAAGATAATGGACCCCAAGGAAATTGCAAAAAAGACAGGCAAGACCGCCAAACTGTACTTTTCAACGGTCAAAGACGAGGACAAGCCATACAACCTCTGGCGCCATTTTGATCCCGGACTTGCCAAGGATATGTCCCTGTACATCACCGGCCAGATGTATGCCCGGGAAAAAATCCCCCATCCCACCCGCCAGCTGGTGACCGTGGCAGCCCTGACTGTTCTGTCAAAGCCCGAGGAACTGAAGCTGCATATTCATGCCGCACTGAACGTGGGCTGCACCAAAGAAGAGATAGCAGAGGTCATCTTCCAGACCAGTATTTACGGGGGGGTACCGGCGGCAAATACAGCCCTGTCAGCCCTGAAAGCAGTTCTGGAGGAACGGGAGGAAGAGGCGTAACCCCCTTGCGGGACTTACACTCTCCGGCCCAGGATGGTATTCCAGATCCCGTCCGGGCAGCGGCGTTCGACAATATGAACCGGCAGGTCCTTTAAAAAGTCCAGGACCTTCCGGGTCTCGGTATTTAAAAGCCCGGACAGGATAAACCAGGGCTTTTCCAAAAAACCGGGATGGGCAATGATATGCTGCATCACGTCATAGTGGATATTGGCCACCATCAGGTCGCAGGGAATGCCGATTATCTCTTCACCCTTTGCCTGGAAGGCCAGGATCTTGTCCTCAAGCCGGTTCAGCCGGATATTTTTCAGGGTGGTCTGCACTGCCAGGTGATTGAAGTCACAGGCCAGTACCTGGCTGCAGCCAAGGGCTGCCGCCCCTAAGGAGAGCAGTCCCGTTCCCGTGCCGATATCCACCACCCGGTCAATGTTCTCCTTTGAACAGAGCCGGTGAATCAGGGTCAGGCAGTCTTCGGTGGTCTGGTGACGTCCCGTGCCGAACACCACCCCCGGATCCAGGAGGATCTCTTTATCCCCGGCATTTATGTCTGCGGCATCCGGTCTTTCCCAGGGCGGGGCAATACAGAGGGTTTCCACCCGATAGGGTTCAATCCTGTCCCCGTGCCAGTCCTCGCAGCTCATCTCATAATGCTCTATCAGGGCGGCCCCGGGGTTCCGGGATTCCAGCCCGGAAATCAGCCCGTTAACCTGTGCGGAAAAAAACAGGAAAGCAGTACCGTCCTCCTCCCAGGTGCCCAGATAATTGTCATGGGTTGTAACACTGTTGTCCAACCGGGGAACCGGGTCAAAATTATAGATATGCAAGTGTTCGTAAGGATTTTTCATAGGAAGTCTCAAAGGGGGTTGTCAACAGATACCTCAGGCAAAGCCGGCAGATAAACACTGAAAGTACTGCCCCTGCCCGGTTCACTCTCCGCAGTGGTAAAGCCGCCGTGATTCTCTGTGATGCCGAAGACAGAGGCCAGTCCCATACCCGACCCTTTCCCCATCTCCTTGGTGGTGAAAAAGGGATCAAATACCCTGGGCAGGATATCCGGATCAATTCCCGGGCCCCGGTCTTCAACAGCAAACCGGACAAACCGGCCTGAAACCCGGGTATCCAGGGACACCTGGAAATCGTCCAGGTCCAGGTTGCAGGTTGTCACCCGGACCATGCCGGCTCCGTCCATGGCATCGGCGGCGTTGAGCAGCAGGTTCATCGCCACCTGCTCCATCTGGGACCGGTCAGCCTGGACAACCCACAGATCCCTTGCATAATCGGTTTCCACCTTCATCTTTTTCCTGCTGCCGGCAAGGATAATCAGGCTCCCCCTTAAGATTTCATTGAGGTTCAAAAGGCCCGGTGCAAATTTTCCGGACCGGGCAAAGCCCAGCAGCTGCTGAACGGACCTGGAACCGGTTTCCACAAGCTGACAGATCTTTTCCGCCTTCTCAACATTGGGATGCCCCGGCTCCACACGTTTCTGGATCAGGGCGGCATATCCGGCAATGGCCATGAACAGATTGTTGAATTCATGGGCCACTCCGCCGGCCAGCGTACCGATGGCCTCAAGCTTTTGCACGGTCAGGAGCCTGGATTCTATCTCTTTTCTCTCCCGGATCTGCCGGTTGAGTTCCTCATTGGACTTGTTCAGGGCGGCTGTCCGTTCCGCCACCATATTTTCAAGGTTGGTCCTGTGGTTTTCCAATTGATCCCAGGATGAAACAAATTGCTCACTTAAATGCTGAAAGGCCTGTTTAAGCTGCCTGACATCCAGGGTTTCCCCGGGCCGGTTTTCCAGGGGAACCACAGCCAGGCTGTCACGGAGGCTGCGCCCCTCCCGGCTCAGGTCCAGGCCGGATAATTGACGGATAAACGACTCCACCGGGACCATGTGGTTGCGGATCACAAGATACATGATGATAAGGATGGAAAAAAGCACCAATATCCCGGTGCCCAGCATCCCGCTGAATAAAATCAGGAGGTGACGGTTCATATCGCTGCGGGTATATCCCACCCGGAGCTGCCCCATGGGCTGCCCCAGATATACAATATCATAAACCGCCTCAAAGATAAGCTCTCCGTCCGGGACGCCTGCCGCCTCCTTTCCGGGCCGGAACCGGGACAGGTAAATATTGAACGCGCCGTGGGATTCCGCCAGTTCAGGGGGGGCTTCCCTCCGGTAAAGGGGGGTATCAGGGTCAAGGGCGCGGGCCAGGTCAAACCGCTCCCTGCCCACCATGGTTTCATCATCAGCGATCAACACCCTTCCGGCAGTGTCGGTAACGGCAAAATAGAGCAGGGCCGGGTCTGCTGTTTTCGTATTGGACAGGGTCATCATCAAATACCGCCAGTTTTTACCGTACATGAGATGCCCGAGCCGCTTTTTCATGGCATCGGCCTTGTAATAAATCCGTTCCAGTTCGCTGGCCTGATACCGCTCTTTCTCAACAATGATGACCAGGGCCGTCAGCCCTGACACGGTTAACGTAACAATGAGAAAAACAGATACCAGCAGCTTGGATTGCAGGGTGCGCGGGGAAAACATAATTTATTCCGCTATGATCTTTTCGAGGAAAAAAAGGGCGCCGGACTCAGGCACCATTCCCTGAAGGCCGGGATGATCCTCCAGGGGAAAAACAACGGAAAAGGGACCGCCCAGTGAGGGGTGAAGGGGGCGGCCGTCGCAGGCAACCATGATAAACACCGGATAACCCAGGATCTCCGGGTTCAACCTGATGGGCGAACCTGTAAAGGGTTTAAACACGATTGCACTCATATTTTCCGGTTTAAATTCAGGGGAAGGCAAAAAATAGGTCAGGGGAACCCCCTGGACCTGCCCCACTGTGGACCGGTCCTTGAACTCATTCCGGCATCCCTGGGCAATGGAGAACCGGGAGGGTGCCAGGGGGCCGGCATGGGCAAGCAGTTCTGCCCGGCTGTACCGGGTCCGGCTGCCGCCCGAAACCACGGTCAGTTCCGCCCGTGCGGCGCTTCCCGCCACCATGGCATCCACATACCAGGTATAACAGGAGGTGTGAATACCGGCATCTTCAGGAAACAGGATCTTCAGCGGCCCGCCTTTCAATCCCTGGATAGGCTTTTGATTCATCTCCCAGGCCAGGAACCCCTTTGTCAGTTTATCCCCGGGCAGGTACCCCACATACTGATCTGCGCCGATGACGGTCAGCCCCTGATCCGGGCTGATGCGGGCTGTTTCAAGCAGTTTTGAAAGGCGTATGCCGCGAAATTCCGCCACACCCTCATTCTTGAAATTTGGATCTATAGTTGATAAGGTCTCTTCATAGGGTTTTAACGATGCCAGATCCACCCGGACAGACGCAGGCCAGACCGCATCCGGACCGACCAGTTTAACTCCGGAATCTGCCCAGGCAGGAGCACCGGAAATAAGGCTGAAAAAAAGAATATGCCACAGGACATCCCGCAATATGTTTTTCAGTCTTTGCCTTTTCACCGCCCCTGCCTTCACAAATTTAAACTTAAGCTTTAAGATTATGAAAAATAATCTTTTTTTATATAAAATTCAAGAAAGACTTGGCCCCCATGAAATTCCGAAAAATTACAGCTGAATTCAACACCGGCAACATTGCCCTTGCAGAAGAAATGATTTGCCACGTGTTCTTTTCCTTTAACCTAAAAGGGGTGGTCTGCGACATTCCCATACCGGAACCTGACGAAGGCTTCGGCACCAGCACCCTGCCCCTGCCGGAGCAGAATGCCATTATCGGGTACCTGCCGGATATGGATGCCTCTGATATCATTGTCGAGCAGATAAAAGAGAAATTAGCCGGTCTTGCCGGACTTGATGTCCACGTAACCCCCAGGATCACTGTGGTGGATGAAAAAGACTGGGCAGACGCCTGGAAGGATTACTTTCACGTCACCCGGATTACAGACCGCATCGTTGTCAAGCCTGAGTGGAAATCCCACACCCCTGCCCCGGATGACATCGTCATCCATATTGATCCGGGCATGGCATTCGGCACCGGCACCCACCCCACCACAGCCATGTGCCTGGAGTTGATCGATGACCTTCTAATCCCGGGACAAAGCGTACTGGACGTGGGATGCGGCTCCGGAATCCTCATGATTGCAGCGGCAAAGCTGGGAGCCGGAAGCCTGACCGGCATCGACACCGATCCCATGGCCGTTGACATCACCCGGGATAACTTGGCAAAAAACAAGGTTGACCCGGCTCGCCTGCACCTCACCGCCGCCACCCTTGACCAGACCCCGGAAACACCCTACGACCTGGTGGTCGCCAATATCATCGCCCAGGTCATCGTGGATATTACAGGGGATATAAAACAACGGATCGCACCCGGCGGCAGCGCCATTTTATCCGGCATCATCCGGGAGAGAAAACCCGACGTCCTCAGCGCATTATCCCGACACAACCTCGGGGTCATCAGGGAAAAAACTATGGGAGAGTGGGTGGCCCTTGTGGTCAGACATGAAAGCAAAGGCCGGGATCTTTAACCTGTAGATCACTTAAGAAAAAATATGCTCATCTCAGAAGATGAGTCAGTCAGCGAAAACGCCAGGGAACTGGCCGACATCGCCACCAGCCTCCAAAAAATGGCCGCCCGCTTCAAAATTTAACACCCCGGCCTGGCCATCTCCGGCCAGGCCTTTCTTCCCGCCCACCGTTCAGACATATCACAAAGCACTATTCCACGAAGATTAAAAAAATTGCCATTCTCTCTTTTATAAACCGAGGCATATCGACCGCCGGTCCGGATGGGATGTCCGGCCTGGCCGATCAATTTTCAAGCAGCTCTAAATTTGCTCCGAAAAATCCGTGAAACTGCGGTGCAGTGGCTCCTCAAACAACACGGATTTTTGACTACGCTGCATTAAGAGCTGCTAAAAAATTGCGTCCTGATGGCTCGGCCACCCCATCCGAACCTCCCCGGCGTAAGTCCAATTTCAGTCACAGCCCAATATAATGGTCGAACATGAGTTAAAAAATGAAGACTTGGGCGTCAAGGAAAGTTCGTCTAAAACATAATGTCCCCAGACTTTTAATAATAGTCTGATCCTCTTGGATCAGTATGAGAAGATTCTATTTTAAGATAGTCTGCGGTACAAAAAATTTATGATACCAATACAATTCGGGACGGCAATTCCGCGGCTCACTTATTCAGAAAATACATGTGTTTTTGATTGTGGTTCATGTATGCACT
>JAKSBB010000009.1 GCA_022361315.1 Desulfobacterales bacterium | reverse complement strand
CCTGAATGATAAACCGGTCATTCTTCACGCCACAGCGTTGGGATGGCCGGTTTTACATGGTGTGACATCATTTTAAGGAGGTTTTGAATTGGAAAGTTACGCGATTGAGTCAAACAAAAAAAAGAGCAGGCTTCCTGCCCGGCTGGATACGGTCCAGAGCGGTACCGGCCTGATTCTGGGACTGTTCATGTGGGTGCACATGCTCCTGGTGGGCAGTATCGTCCTCGGAAAAGGCGCATTTAACTGGGTGGCCAAGACCATGGAGCTGGCGTTCTTGTCAGACACCGGTCACGGGTATCCCATTGCCGTATTCTTTGCGGTTTCCGGTGTGTTTACCCTGTTCATTATCCATGCCCTTCTGGGGATGAGAAAGTTTCCCATCAACTGGAAACAGCACCGGATCATGAGAGATCAGATGGTGATGATGAAGCACCAGGATACCAATCTCTGGTACATCCAGGCCATCACCGGTTTCATCATGTTCTTTGCCGGATCCGTTCATCTTTACATCATGCTCACCAACCCGGGCTCTATTGATCCCTACCTGTCCGCAGACCGCGTGGTCTCCGGCAACATGTGGTTCGTTTACCTCATCCTGCTGATCTGTGTGGAACTCCACGGCACCATCGGTCTGTACAGGCTCTGCATGAAGTGGGGATGGCTCCAGGCCAAGGGCGACAAGTCCGGCCGGGAAACCCGGAAAAAACTGAAAACCCTGAAGAACAGACTCACCATCTTTTTCCTTTCCCTGGGTGTACTGGCACTGCTGGTGTTCATCGTTATCGGTATCGGTCATAAGGACCAGGTGGGCCAGCGTTATGATTCAGGCCACGCTGCCGTAGCCGAAGAGATTGAAGCGGATGACCATGCCGCACCTGCCGAAGACACCGCTGAGGAAGCCGTTGAAGAAGAAGCTGCCCACGACGCTGAGGCGTCTGAGGATGAGGCCGCCGTAGAAGAAGAGGTTGCCCACGATGCTGACGCATCTGAAGATGAAGTTGCTGAGGAAGAGGCTGCTGAAGAAGAGGCCGCAACCGACGAAGAGGCGGCAACTGATGACGCTCACGGGGACGAATCCCATGAAGAAGAGAGCCATGAAGCAGACGAAGCCCATGCTGAACCCGAAGCACATGGCGATGCCCACGCAGCAGAAGAAACACATTAAGAAAAGGGAAAAATCTAAATGAATATCATATATACGGATTCACTTGTTATCGGCGGCGGCCTGGCCGGGCTTCGCGTCGCCATTGCAGCCAAGCAGCGGGGGTACGAGTCCATCGTTCTCTCCCTGATGCCGGCCAAACGGTCACATTCCGCCGCAGCCCAGGGCGGCATGCAGGCAAGTCTCGGCGCCTGTATCAAAGGGGACGGGGATGATGAAGATGTCCACTTTG
>JAKSBB010000572.1 GCA_022361315.1 Desulfobacterales bacterium | reverse complement strand
GGCCCGGTGAGACGGTCTACCTGGACGGCATCTTGAGGAATCAGGACGGTGCCATGACCCCGGGAGTGCCGGTGCGGGCAAAGGTGGTCCGGCCCGACGGCCGGATGATCCGGGAGTTTACCTGGAAACCCGGCGAACAGAACCATTTTTACACAGACTTTCAACTGCCGGCCAATGCCCTGACGGGACGGTGGCGGGTGGAATTCACCCACGGCACCGGCCGGCTGGCCGATTATCCCTTCATTGTTTCCGAGTTTTTACCCGAACGGATGAAACTGGATATACTGGCGGAAGAAGACGAAAACATTATTTCCCCGGATCAGCCCCTTGAGATTTTCCTCCAGGGAGACTTTCTGTACGGCGCGCCGGCAGCCGGCGGCCGGGCCAATGCCCTGGTTCATGTGAAACCGGCCCGGGAATTGTTCAGGGACAAGTGGCCGGGGTACCAGTTCGGCAACATGTCCGCCCTGATCAATACCTCTTTTACCACGGATGATATCAAGCTTGACGATACCGGCGCAGGCAGCATTTACGTGGAGACCCACTGGCAGGAAGCGGCGTCTCCCCACTGGGTCACGGCCAACGTCAGCCTTTACGATTCCGGCGGCCGACCCGTGGTCCGGAACCATTCCTGGCAGGTCTGGCCGGCCCCCGCCCTGGTGGGCATCCGGAACCTGACGGCCACGGAAGATGATCCGGGGCAGGTGCCCAACGACAGCACGGCGGAGTTTGAGGTTATCTTCACCGGCTTCCAGGGACAGCGTCTGGCTGCCGAAGGGCTGAAGGCGACGGTCATCCGGGAGCACCGGGAATACTATTGGGAGTATAAAAACGGCGACTGGCACTGGGGCGTGAACAGCCAGTTCTATCCCGTGGACCGGATGACACTTGATATTCCCGAAAACGGCAGCGGCAGGGTATCCTTCCCCGTGGAATGGGGTGGTTACCGGCTTGAGATTCTGAACCCCGCAACCGGCCTGACTTCCGCGTACAAGATCTGGGCTGGCTGGCGGCCTGAGGAACGGGGACAGTCTGCCATGAACCGGCCGGACCGGGTGGACCTTGCCCTGGATAAACCGGCGTATAAATCCGGGGATACGGCACGCATTACGGTGAAGGCACCCGAAGGCGGCAGCGGATATCTCTTTGTAGAAGGGGACACCAACCTGTTGACCCTGCCCATTGATCTGCCTGCCGG
>JAKSBB010001038.1 GCA_022361315.1 Desulfobacterales bacterium | reverse complement strand
GTACAAAGCTGAGCAGGTGCCCCCGGATGACATCTCCGTCCCGGGTTTTGACGGATGCCTCCAAATCTCCTTCCCGGGTGGGAATCACCCGGGGCAGCATGATACCCAGTTCTGCGTGCATCAGGGTTTCAACGGCAAGGTGTTTGATTTCGGTCCGGCTCGTGGTGCTTTCCTCAACGATCTGCTTAAAAACGTAAGCCGTTCCGGTGTCCGCTTCCACATGATAGGTGTTATTTTTTCCGGGCAACTGTTTTAAATTCCCGGATATGCCGTAGCGGGTCTTTAGCAGATCAAAGATCGCCGGAAGCATCTTGCTGTCTGTCATTTAGGTATCCAATTTAAAGGGGGAGAAGTTACCAATCAGCTGAAAAATCCGCCGGCAGTGTCGTGGACATGGGCACCTATACGTCTGATCCGATCGGTTTCTTCAGGTGTCAGCGGCCCTTTATCCAGAACGGTGAGGGCGTGGGCCACCTCTGCTCTGTTTCGGGGGCCGGTGAGGCAGATATCCACAATCGGGTTGGATAAGGCGAACCGGTAGCAGTCGGAAGCTGTCAGCGGTGGTTCCCCCGGTGGCATGTATTTGTCCTTCAGCAGATGACCCCATCGGGTGGCCGTGTAGGAGACGATACCCTGGCGGTAACTCTGGTCCAGAGCCGGAAAGCAGTCTTTCTCCGCCCCGGTATGGGCCGGGTTGTACCGGATCTGGAAAAGATCGAAGATGGAATCCGTTTCCCGGGATTGGGCAAGATCGGCAAACAATCGGCGGTTGTGTCCGGACAGGCCGATAAACCGGGCAAGCCCCTTTTCCTTCATGGACAGGGCAAAATCAATCAACCGGTTTGACGGTTTGGTGTTGTGCCACCCCAGCATGAGAATATCGGTATGGCCGATACCCATGGATTTCAGGGCCTGTTTGAACAGAAATTCCGTCATCAGCCCCATGCGGGCATAGGTTTGGATACTGATCACCATTTTGTCCCGATATCCGCGGTTCACCAGGGTGCGGACCGCAGCTTTCATCTCGGAGCGCTTACGGCCGGAGCCGGAGTAAAAGTAATTGCAACCCCGGTCAAAGGCGGCTTCATAAGCACCGGCCGGGGCACCGTAACTGCCGGCGAGCCCCAGACGGCCGACCTTAAGCCCGGTACGGCCCAGCGTTGTCGTGTTGAAATCAGATGCCACGGAACCTCCTTCCCGGTGGCAATCCAATGCCTTCCGGGCTAAAAACGTTCGTAAATCCAGGACCTGGTTTTGGGGAACAGCGTTCCGGTCAGCAGGCCCGCCTCATCCGGCTGAACCGCCGGTTTGAACCTGAGGTGCTGGTTGGCCGGGAAAATGTCCGGCCGGCTGTGCTGGAGTTCCTCCCAGCTCCGGTAGCCCAGCACCAGGGGGGCGAAAAGATCCTTGGGGATGCAGAAGGCCTGCTCGACCTCCGCATCCGTACCCCGGGCAAAGGTGATCTTACCATGCTGGATGACCAGGTCAATGGCTTCGGTGTAGAGGTCCAGGCGCAGGGTGCCGGTATATCCCTTGAATATACCTGCGGCCAGCCGGTGTTCAAGCGCCGGTTTGATTCGCTCCAGAAAGCCTAAGGCATCCGGGATCTTGATCTGCCAGGCATACGGCCGGTTGAATTGCGCTCCCATGGCCAGAGCCATTCTGGCGGCGGGACTCTCGGAGTTAAGATTGACCCGGATGTAAGGTTTTTCTGCTTCGATTGCCAGCGCCTTTAAGTGTCTTATCAACGCCATGAAGCCTTCATGGCCGATGGTCTCGCTGACCTCGCTCAGAATCAGGCCGTGGCCGAACCCCTGGAGGGGCACCCGGGCATAATACCGGGGTGTACCGTCGGCAGTCTCCAGAATCCAGAAATTAGATCCGTACTCCGTGGCACGGCTGTGGGTGAGCAGGTATTCCCACGTCGCTTCGGACCGGTACACGGAGAATGCATTGGCGTTCCGGTAGGCGTCATCCTGGGCCATGAGAAAAGGGATATCCTTTGTACCGGCTTTACGGAGCGTGAATGTCTGGATTGCATCGGTGGGGACATCCGGAATAAGGGCCAGGGGCAGGTCGATATGGCTCTCAAATTCAATGGCATAGTGGTATCCGAAGTTGTGGTAAAAGCCGGGGATGCCCTGGATGATGCACAGGTCGTACCCCTTTTCCCGGACATAGTCATCGAAATGCCGGTTCAGTTTCCGCATCAGGCCTGCGCCCCGGCAGCTTTCCAGGGTGCCCACCAGCCCCATCTCCGCCACCTTGAGGCGGATGCCGTTTATTTCCCATGTCCAGGGAATCAGGGTGAAGGACGCCACAGGTTCTCCGGTGGTGTCGTCGGCCATGGTAAACCAGTGTTCCGGTTTGAGTCCCGGCAGATGCCGGAAAAAACTGGATGCCAGATCGCCCACGCGTTCCGGGTGGAATACCGTGTTTAAGAGGGTTGAAACCTGGTCTTCATAATCTCTGGAATCCGGTGTTTTGAAGGTGAATGTCATAGGTTGTCCTATAGGGTGTTTAATTATTCCGTTAATTGCTTGGGTAGGTCAGGGTCATGCCCACCCCGGTTTCTTTTACCGCTGCCACCCGGGCCAGGGCGATCTTCGAGTTCAGGTCGGTGCAGTGGCAGGCATGAACGGCTGAAGGGGAGATCCGCCGGAAGAAATCCACGGTCATTTTAATCTGGACCATGGGCGGGTCCAGCAGGTGGAAGCCGCCGATAACATCGGCGATGCGTTCTTCTTCACAGACCTTTTGGGCATAGGTAATGGTGTTGCATATCCCGGCGTGGGCGCAGCCCGTGATGACCACCAGGCCCTGGTCGGTCCGGTAGGCCAGGGCGGAATCATCCGCTACCAGATCCGGTGCCTCCTCTCCTTCTTTGTGGCCGAAAGCAGTGTTTCCTTCGAATTCGTTTTCCCTGGGAATTTCCCCCAGAAAAACCAGCCGCTCAGACAGCCATACCGGCTCCCGGCTCAGTTTCAGGGGGAGGTGCCGGGCGGTTTTGTCCCTGGACATGAGGCTGCCGAACTCCGGGATCTTATCCATGCCTGCGGAGGTGAAAATGCCGGGGTGCCCCACCAGTTCCGGCCGGGTGTGGGGCCGGTCCTCAATGGCCAGTTCGGTGAGGTACCGGATGAAGGGATCCAGGCCCCAGGTATGGTCCAGATGGCTGTGGGAGATCACCAGGTAATCCAGCCGGGAAAGGTCTTTCCCCATTTTTTCCGCATTTCTCAGAAAAAGGTCTGAATACCCCGTGTCGAACAGCACTTGGGTATCCTTGTCCTCGATGAGCAGGGAAAGGCCCGGCTCGGCAAGGAAGTATCTGTCAATCAATGTATTATTGTCCACCAGTACGGTAAGTTTCATATATCGCTCCTTTACTCGGCAGCCGGGGTGAGAAGCAGGCAGATAATCCCATATTCCCCGAGGTACTTCAGCCCGACTTCCGTTTCGGTCTTCATTTTGTCATAGGCCCGGCAATGGCCGGTCTCCGACTCTGCTTCATGGACGCAGGCCGCCATATCCTCGTAAAATCCACGCCAGTCGTCTTCGGGCAGGATAAATTCCCCGGCCACACGATACCCAAGGTCCCGGGCGTCCTGCTTACGGATGTCGGCGGTTGTCATGCCGGGATACTCAATTCTGAAGTAATCGGCAATGGGGCGGGACCGGGTTTCCGTCAGCCAGACCGCATCGCTGACAAAGATATGGCCGTCCGGCCGCAAAAGCTTCTTCCAGTCGGCCAGGGCTTTCTTAAATCCCATGAAATAGGCCGATCCTTCCGACCAGATCAGGTCAACACTGCCCGGGTCAACATCCATATCGGTCATGCTGATGTTACGGATGTCGATCCTGTTTCTGAATCCCGCGGCTTCTGCTGCTGCGGCCAACGCATTCAGAAAGGGTTGATGGTTGTCGATGGCCGTTATTCCGGCCGAGCTAAGTGCCGCCAGCGTCAGGCAGGATTGTCCTTTGCCGCATCCTAGTTCAAGGATATGTTTAAGCGCATGATTATTCGGGACCAGTTCGAATCCTTTGGCGGTGGCTGCCGGGCTGCCGGGGCCCTGGCGCTTCATGGCCTCGAATACCCTGAAGAAATCTTGCATGTAGGTTTCCGAGTCCGCCAGGTCCCGGGTGACCCACCGGATGTATAGTTGTTCCTTGTCATCAAATCCCAGGCGTTTCAGCCATTGCTCATGGGCTTTACCTGCCCTTTTTTCCAGATCGGCATGCCACCGGCCCTTCAGATCCAGGCGGTCCTCGGTGACAGGCGGCCTGCCCGTGGCATGAACGGCAAGGGACTTGACCATCTCCCGGGCCGTCATCAGTTCCCGGATTTCGTTTTCAAGCGTATGGAACCTGGCCTGAATCAGGTCGGCATCCAGGTCTCCCTGCATGATGTCACGGGCCTCTTTCAGGCTGAAGCCCGCCTTTTGCAATTGCCGGATCAGGATCAGGGCATGGATGTCCGTGTCTGAGTATTCCCGGTAGCCGTTCTCCGGATGCCGGGCCGGTGTGATAATACCGATCCGCTCGTAGTAGAGCAGGGTGGAGCGGGCAACCCCCACCAGCTCACAGGCCCGGGCAATGGCATACATGGTCTCTCCTGTGGTTGTGGTTTTTAAAATCTGCCTGAAGGTAAAGTATGAACCCCTAGACAGGTCAAGGCTATTGTTGCGGGTTTCTTGGAAAAAGTGCAAGGGGGTGTAGCAGGAAAAAATAAAAAGTGACTTGTCACTTTCTTTTTTGTCCTGTATGGTGGGGTCACCCAACAATAAGGAGAATCCATGTCAAAAACCGGAATGACCCAGATAGAGAGAAAGGCCGCCACCCGTCGCAAACTGCTGGATGCTGCCACTGAAGTACTGGTCGGTGAGGGGTACACCGGCCTGACCACCACCCGGGTATGCCGGGCTGCCGGTGTATCCCAGGGGGCGTTGTTTAAACATTTTCCGTCCAAAGGCGCCATGGTGGCCGCCCTGGCCGAAGATCTTTACGCAGGCTTGGCCGAAGAATTTAAAACGGCTTTCAGCCGGGCCGAAGGCGATGTCATCCACCGGGGGATCCGCCACCTTTGGGCGGTATTTTCCTCCCCGCGGCAGATGGCGTCCTACGACCTTACGGTGGCGGCAAGAACGGATCCGAAACTTCAGGCCGCTCTCGAGCCCATCGTCCTGAAGCACCGGGAACGGATCAATGAAATGACCCAAACCGTGGCCGCCCTCTCTGAGATGGATACGGACCGGTTCCACAGCCTTGCGGATTTCGTTCTCATGGCGGTGCAGGGGGCGGTGATCAACAGTCTGGCCTGTCCTGAACCGGAGGTTCTTGAAACCAGGTTGGCTTATATTGAATCCACAGCCAGGAAACTGGCCGGAGAAAAGGAGGCGAAATGATCAGGGATATATTAAACCGTGCGGTCCGGCTGCCCGGGGGGACGGTCAGTGTGTTGCCTTGCGGCAGCGATGAAGAAACCGTTCCGCTTGATCCCCTAAGCCCCTGGCCCAAATTCCGGGGAAACAGCATCCAGAATGGCCGGAGCCCTGTGAACCCAACCCCTTCGGACATGGTCCCCTGGGAGTTTGCCACCGGAAAAGGCATCTTCAGCTCCCCGGTGATCGACGGCGAGGGCACGGTTTATATCGGTTCTGCCGATCATTATTTCTACGCCATCACACCTGAAGGAAAGCTGAAGTGGCGGTTTGCCACCGGTGAAATCATTGATTCCTCCGCACTGCTGGACGATAAGAAACGGATTTTTTTCGGATCGGGTGACGGCCATGTTTACGGATTGGACAGGGAAACCGGCACCGAGATCTGGCGGTTCGCCGCCCACACCACCGCCGAGGTCGAAGACCTCTACGACATTACAACCTACAACCTCAACTGGTTTGAAGGCAATACGGCGATGCTGGCCGACGGCACCTTGCTGGCCCCCAATGACAACTACCTGGTTTACGGCATGGACCGGGAATCCGGCAAACCGAAAGACCGGTATCTTGCCAATGAAATGGTCTGGTCCTGCCCGGCCGTGAACGCGGACACCGGCCGGGTGTTCTTTGCCTCCTGCTTCAATGCGGTGGTGAATATTTTCTGCTACGATACCCGCACCGGTAAAAAGATCTGGACCGCCGGAGGATTGGGCAGCATCAGTGCCTCCCCGCTGCTGACCTCCCGGGCGCCTGACGGTGCTGTTCTCGTGGGCGGATTTGACGGGATTCTCCGGGCGCTTTCCCAGAAGGACGGCCGGACCCTCTGGACCTTCGGGGCCCGGGATCATATTTACGGGAGTCCGGCCCAATTGTCTTCGGGGATTATTGTACAGGCGGCCTGTGACGGTACGGTGGTCGGCCTGGACCCCAGAAACGGGGATGTGGCCTGGCAGTTTGACACCCGTGAGCCCATCCGGTCGTCACCCGTGGTGGATGGGGAAGACCGGATTTATTTCGGTTCCGGTGAGGGCCGCCTTTATTGTATCAACAAAGATGGCAGTTTCCACTGGGCCTATCAGTGCATAGAAGATAACCGCAGCGATCTTAACGGGTCTCCGGCCCTGGGACATCTCGGGGTCTGCATTACCGGAGAGAACGGCGGGGTGTTCTTCGTGCCCTATGATTATCCCCTGTCTCCGGCAGGCAAAGACGATCCCAGGTGCCTGACCGACCATACACCGGTGCCGGACGGCTGCCATTTTTTCTACGTGGATCACTTTGGCAGGCCATTGCCCGAAGCGCCCACCGTAATTCAGGCCAATGAACCGGTGATGCTGGCCCATATGGTGCGCAGCAACGGCCGGACATTGCTGTCCGCCATTGACGGCAAATCCCTGGCGGTGATCATTGACGGCAAACCAGACGCCCGGATTTCCCTGTCCGCCGACAAACGATTTATTACACTGATCCCCAAAGAAACCTGGACGGGACCTGAAGGCGGC
>JAKSBB010001259.1 GCA_022361315.1 Desulfobacterales bacterium | reverse complement strand
TGCCGCCCGGAGGGGCCTGTTCCTTGAAGGCATCGGTGAATACCGCGATGTTGGTGCCGTTCATCAGGGCCTGGTCGATCTGGAACAATTCCCAGTCTGAGAACGGTTCCGTGGGCTTGGCGATGATCAGGCAGTTCAGGCCTTTGGGGATAGTATCCGCTTTGAGGCCGATCTGCTTGACGTTATACCGGGCATTCAGAAGCTGGCTGAATGCGGTGAGTCCGTTGCCCTGGCGGCCCTGCATCATGGCCATCCGGTCCGGGCCCAGAATGGGGGCGCCGTGGTCGGAGAGGTAGCCGATGTCCTTGTTGATGCCGATCATTTTTTCCATGACGGCGGATACTTCTTCCTCCAGCAGCAGGGTATCCGCCATCTGGTAGGTGGTGCCGATGATGGGCAGCTCTATGGCGGAGATCAAGGGCAGGGCCGTGGCTTCGTCTTTGTATTCGATTACCAGACCTGCAATGCCAACCCCTTCCTGGATGTTCTTGTCCGGGATGGCTGGCCAGCTCATGGCCATGAGGTCGTGGCGTTTGGCAATGGCTTCCAGTTCTTCTCTGCTGGCCGGATCTTTATGTTGAAAATCCAGAATTTTCAGGTTTTTCCGGTTCAGATCGTCCACGGTTTTCTTCACCTCACCGGCAAGACCGGGCAGTTCCGGCAGACCGATAAGCGGGGCGATATCGTTGAGCTTTGAGGACAGGTACATGGTGACCTGGATCTTGTCCGTCTGGCGGAGCAGGGCGGACACCTTGTTGTTCATCTTCTGGATGGCTGTGGTGAGTTGGTATTCCAGCCCGTTGGTGGAGGTAATGGCCGGGATTTTCTCACTCAGGTCCCCGTGGAGAATCACCAGGCCCATATAGGCTTCCTTGAAGGTCAGGGCATCGTTTTCCATGACCCGGATCTGGACGGGCTGAATGCCGTAGTCTCTGGCCATTTCCCGGTTCCGGTCGGCCTTGGCCGCAATATCCCCTTCCTGGGACACATTGTAGAAGGTGAAGTTGAAGTACTTGCCTGCCTGGGCTGAATACTCAGCCAGCAGGTCCCGCAGGTACCGCTCGGTGTTGTTGTGGGGGGCCGGCAGGTTTTTTGAGAAAAAGACCTTGATGTTCAGGGGCTCGGACAGGGTGGCAACGGCCTGTTTGCTGGCCTCGGACAACGAGTACATCCGGCTTTCCGTGAGGTCTGCCCTGAAGAAAAGGGTGAGTCCGGCCACGTTGACCAGGACAATCACGGCCAGGTAGAGAATAAATTTTATATAATGTTCCTTGTGCGTCAGCTTACCCATGGTCACTCCTTAGTTCTTTTCTTTCATGGCAATGTAGGTTGAGAAGATGAAGACGAATACCACACTGGCAAAGTAGAGAATATCCCTGGAATCAATGATCCCCTTGGATATATTGGCAAAGTGGGTATTGGCCCCGATGTGCTGGATCACGGGCACCAGCTTTTCGGGAACGAAGAAGAGCATCCGGTCCATAACGGTCAGGGTGAAGCAGAACGCACATCCGATGATGAATGCGATGATTTGATTCCGGGTGAGGGCAGATGCAAACAACCCCATGCTGCAGTAAGCCGCTGCCAGCAAGACAGCGCCAAGGTAGCCGCCGATGACGGGGCCAAAGTCCATATCCCCGATGGAGGAGATGAACAGGGGATAGCTTAGGGTGGGCAGCAGCATGGCGGCGGTAAAGGCCGTGGCCGCCAGGAATTTACCCAGGGCAATATGGGAAAAGGAAACCGGCATGGTCAGCAGGGTTTCATAGGAGCCCACATTTTTTTCTTCGGCAAACAACCGCATGGTAATGGCCGGGATAAAAAAGGAAAATGTCATGGGCAGCAGGGAGAAAAAATCCCTGAGATCGGCCCTGCCGTATATAAAAAAGGTGGAAAAGAAAAACCATCCGCTGACGATGAGGAACAGCGAGATGACGATATAGGCGATGGGGGAGACAAAATAGTCTCTGAATTCTTTGAGGGCAATGGTCTTGATGGGGGTCATGCTACGCCACCTCCTGGGTCAGTTCCTGGAATATCTGTTCAAGGGCCTGGGATTCCCGGGCCAGTTCGGTGATGATCCAGTCGGTTTCCTTGATGTTTGTGTAGAGGTCTGCCCGGATGTCACCGGCGGCACCGGTCCGGATCTCAAAGGACAGGTCGGAATCGTTATCTTCCAAGGGCATCGGTGTGACCTGAATTTCTCCGGATATGGCAGACAACCGGTCCAGAACGGCATTGGTTTCGGCTCCCCGGAGACTCAGACGGATGAAGCTGGACTGCTGGGCACTCTGCTTGAGATTGGCCGTGCTGTCGTCCGCCACTTTCTTACCCTTATTTATAATGGCGATCCGGTCACAGGTGGCTTCGGCCTCGGACAGAATATGGGTGGAAAAGATAATGGTCTTTTCCTTGCCGATGCCCCGGATGATGTCCCGGATTTCCGCGATCTGGTTGGGGTCCAGGCCGGAGGTGGGTTCGTCAAGAATCAGAATCTCGGGGTCCGTCATCATGGCATGGGCCAGGCCCACCCGCTGTTTGAGACCCTTGGACAGGGTACCGATGGCCTTGTGCATGATGCTGGACAGGCCGCAGAGTCCGGCAAGTTCCCGGAACCGTTTTTCTTTTCGGGCAGGATCGGTCAGGCCTTTGAGCTGTGCCACATAGTCCAGGTAATCGTATACCAGCATGTTATGGTAAAGCGGTGCGGATTCCGGCAGATAACCGATCATGGACTTGATCTTCAGGGTATCCCGGGGCATCTCAAGGTCATTGACCCGGATGGTGCCCGAGGTCGGGGTGTAATAGCCTGTGAGCATTCTGAGCGTGGTGGTCTTACCTGCGC
>JAKSBB010000976.1 GCA_022361315.1 Desulfobacterales bacterium | reverse complement strand
TATCCATTTCAGTGGCAACACCGAATCCGTGGGATTCATTCCACACCCAGGAGCCGATAACCGGCACGCCGCGGTAATCTCTGTATCCGTCCAGATTATATCCGACCCTGCCGGTGGTTGCGCTGGCTGCCATTTGGGTTAACGGTTGTTTGCTCCGGTCCAAAGGGGGTTGAAACCCCTCCACCATATTGCCGCCGGGATCACGCAGGGTGATATTCAAAATCCCCCGCTCCGCAGGCCCGATGAGGCCGATATCCCTTAAATTGATATCAAACCGGCTCTCGCTGATCAGTTCGGCGTCCCGGTTAAATGCGTAGCTCTCACCGGTATCTCCGATGCGGCCACGCTGCAGGATGGATGTGAACTCTTTTTCCGGATCAATCAGCAGCACCAGTACACCACCGCCATGATCCTTGGTGGGGGGGATCATCCCCCCCACCATCATCAATGCCCGGCCGTTTAAGGAGTACCCGCCCCTGTTCCATGTTGACGGCAGACTGATGGTGCTGAAATTGGGCCCGGAGGTGGCCAGTTCCATAAAGAGCCGGTCTTCAGGGCTGTCGAACTTTTTGCCGATTAAAAGCCGGCGGTCGCTGGCCAGCACTTTGCCCTCCCGGTTGAGCACGAGAAAACCGAGATACCCTTTCTCAGAAATCAAGGGTTCCAGAAAGGTGAACATTTCCGTCTCGGTCTGTGACGGCATCATTATCGCCACATAGGCGGCATGGATCGGTTTTTTACCTAATTTTGAATAAATTTGACCGAGTTTGGGGGAACTGCTCCAGATACGAATCTCCTGCTCCCGTTCCCCCAGCCAGATGCGAACGGCATTATTGGTTGCCATCAGGGTAATGTTCAAGGACTCTTTTAATGAGCTGCGTTCATTGTCGATCTGATGGTACATGTTGCGCAGGGAAAGGGTTGCGATAAGTCCTGCAACCAATAGTGTTGAAAGGTAAAGGGGCCACCCTTTGATGAGGGCTGAAACAATAAATGTCCTGATGCTCTGAATCTGTTCTGCCCCTGCACCGGGACCGGAGGGTTGTATTACACCGCCTTTTGAAGATTCGGCCTTGTTGGCGGTGACAAGTTCTTTTTCCAGTGAAGCCATCCATACAAAGGAGAGCAAGAGGATAACACCGAGCAACACCAGCATGGCCAGGCCCAGACCGAAAACGATGAAAGTTAACTCACGCGACTGGCCGGTCAGTCCGGTAATTTTGACCTCCGTGCGTTTATCCACCTGTCTGCGGGCGGTATCAAGCAAGGTCATGATATCTGCCGTTGCATCATGATACCGTTCCCCGTATAACAGCGTGCGGGCAAGATCCTCATTCGGCTCCCCATTCCGCGTATACGCCCCGTTCTTGTCGGGGAATATACCCTGGGCCGCGAACATTGCCTCTTCCCCCAGTTCCACCAGGAGCGTTGACTTGTTTTCAGCCGTCCGCAACGCCACCATCTCCTGCTGATCAAATTTCATCCGGAGCAACCATGTATCAAATGACATGGGTTTCCCGCTGCTGCGGGGGGCACGCCCCGAGGCCACCACATAATCCCAATAGGTCCTGTCATACTCCAGAGGACGGGGGGCCGCCCCTTTGCGGATCGCCTGAATTCTATGGAAATAGGTGATAAATCTTCTATCGCCGGTTCCCACGAAAGACCTCGCCATTCGCGTCATTTCATTGATCTCCAGACGCATTTGATCAATTGCCCGCAGGGATTCCAATCTAAGAATTTTTGCATCGGACCGGGATGCATTTGTTCCCACCAGAGACCGGATGACATATACCTCAGCACTGAGCCCAACCAGAAGAACAATGACAGACAGGATCAAAATGGCCTTTTTCTCTCCCTGGACGCGGCGAAGATACAGGAACACCAGAATCAGGAGGACAATACCGCTGGCGGATACCCCGCTGATTATCCTCAGATAAGGGGTTTTAGACGTGGTCAGTGTCTTGCTTGCCTCCACCTTGATGGGCATCCACTTCTGCTGGATGGCATTCATTTCATCCTGGGTGATGGATGCCAGTCCCTTGTTGATGATGGCCACCAGTTCCGGCCAGTCGGAACGGACACCCACCCGCAGGGTTTGATCCTCAAAATTTGTAATGGCAGCCACTTTCAGGTTCGCAAGGTTGTGTTCCCGCATCAGATAATTGACCACGCCCAGGTTATCCACATAGGCATCAAACTGGCCGGTAACGACTTTTTTCAATCCCTCCACAGGTGATTGAACGGTTTTATACGTAAAATCGGGTATGGCCTCCTGGGTCCGGTCAATGATGGAATAGGCCTCAACCGTTGCGACACGGTCTTTGAGCATATCTTCCAGACCTTCAACCGGCCTGAAATCGTTTCGGGTGATGATCACCCAGGGAAGACTGGTGAAGGGCGCTGAAAAAGTCAGATACTTTGACCGCTCACGGGTCTTGGACAAGAGTGCCACCACATCAAGATGTCGCCCCTGGGCTTCTTTCAGGACCTCGGCCCAGGACAGCCCCGGTACCAGGGAAAACCTTAGCCCAAGCTTTCTCTCAAGCAAGGCCAGCATATCAGCTGCCATGCCCTGGTGCCGGCCCTTGGCATCAACAAAATCAAAGGGGGGCCATGCCGGATCAGCCCCGAAGCGGATCTCCGGGTGGTTGCGAATCCATTCCTGCTCCTGCGGCGTCAGGTCGATCCGGGCTGCATCATTTTCATTTGCGAAGCCCGTTGAAAAGCACACGCCGAAATAACACAATAACAGTATAAATACGATTCCCACGCGAAGGCAGGGAACCGGAATTCGTGTTTCAGGAGACAATCGCATAAACCCCTCCGTCAGATCGCACAATATTTACGGCTAAGCATTCTTGAGTCGAACTATAGGATATTTCAAATCCCTGAAAAATGGAACCATATTTAGGAATCCTATTTCGGAACCCTATTTTGGTCATTGAGTTCCCAGTCATAGGGAACAAACCGGATCGGGTAGCTAACGGCGGCATCTGTCAACACCGCAGCCGCTTCAGGTGGCAGGTAATGGTTAATGTATGCAATAAGTGGGGGAATATCTCCCGATGCGATGTCTTCGTTTTCAACGGTGAGGGAACTCTCAGAAAAATCAGATTTATACCATTTGAAAATGGAAGAGAGCCATATTGTTTTATGCCCATGATCAACCCGAACATTACGTTGCTCTACGACAAATTTACGGGTTTCGGCATCTAATTGTGCGTCCAGTAACTCCCCGTTGAACGCCCGGTTCGGTAATTGCGGGCACCCTATGGATGCACAGTTCACTGCAAAATGGATACGGGGATCTTTAAATCGTTTTCGGATGACATTATTTTCCAGGAAGTACAGATTGGTGGTTGCGCCTCCAAACATAAACCGCTGAAATATGAAGAAGCCGGCCTTATCGGTCAGAAAAAATGCCAGGGCCGGCGTTTTGACATCCAACACGCTGGAGATGGGGTAATGTACAAGTACCGCCTTAATCGTATAGGCATTGTAGGCATTGATCCAATATGCCAACCGGTGGTCCCGGTTGGGAAACAATCCGGGATGGCTGTCCGGACTGAAAGCACTCACCAGATGGAGGTAGGCATCCAGATCGTTGGAATTTTCTTTAAGCATGCGGTAATTGACACGACCGCGATCATCAACAGCACGGCTCAGCACCGCATCAAACTTATCGTGTGAGAACACAGTATCTGTCAACCCTGAGTTCGCATCCAAAGGCCCTGGTCCGCCCGGTCGAATGGTGGCACATCCGGTAAGCATCATTATCAAAAAAGCGGTCAGGTAAACGCCCTTTACGACCCTTTTATTCAGAATGGCAACCATGGCGCTCCTTTCCATGAGAAGAGTAATTCTCACCAAACCGATAATGATTGTTGTAGGCACAGAATGAATACACCCCATCCGGCGTGGTGATGGCATAGCAGCATTGCCCGATGCGAGCCTGATCCATCCCCTCTTTTTCCATAAAGGATTTTGCAAACAGCAAAATATGTTTGCTTTTGAGCACATTATAGGGATTGGTGCCGAAAATCGGTGCCGCTTTGGCGATCAGCCGCCAGGCGGCCGGACTCATTAGATGGCGGAAAAAGAAATCGGATTTTCCGGCAAAGCCCGCAAGAATCTTTTCCCGGCCGTTATCTCCCAGAAAACGGCGGACATCTTCCGGGGAAATATATTTAAACAAGGGTTCGAGCTGTCCTTCCACCACATAGACCTGGGACATGGCATTACAGTCCGGATGGCCCAGAGGATCTGATAAAAAGGTATCCGCACCGACGCCGGTTTGGGATTCAATCAGATGAAGCAATTCCGCCAGGGTGTATCCGCGGAAGTCTTCAGTCATCTCGAAACGGCCGGTCAACCGTGTGGCAGCCTGAAAATTGATGGCCCGTACGACATCGATATGTTCTATGGCAAACCGGACAATATCTCCGATTTCCCTGTCGTTCACCCCACGGACCACCACCACGGCCAGGGTACAGCACAAATCCGCTTCACGGATAGTTTGAACGGCCCGGGTCCGGATACCACTCATGTCCCGGCCGCGAATGGTACGTGTTGTTTCAGGCTGCAGACCGTCAAATTGGAGGTATACCGCGGTTAACCCCTTGCTTTTCAGGGTTTCGAGATACCCGGGTTCCGCCACGATACGCAACCCGTTGGTGATCAATTCTATATTGCGGTACCCCAATGAGCCTGCAAGTTCGATGATATCACCCAGGTCGTCCCGTAATGTCGGCTCCCCCCCGCTGATTTGAATAGGAATCGGTGTGCCTGTGATCTCCAGCAGATTGTTCAAGGATTTTCGTATCGCCTTGAGCGAAAGGTCCTTGCCGGTTTTACCGGAACCGGCAAAACAGATCGGACAGGCCATATTGCATCGTTGGGTGACTTCGAGCATGGCCATCAGGGGTTTGGGGCCTTGTGGTGTAAGCCGTCCAAAAGAATTACCACAGGACACGTATTTCATATATTTGGTCATGGGTCACCCTTCCTGATGCGTTCAATTCATAAAAAATACGTTAAGTCCGTTACCATTCTTTTCAAGAAGGGCAAAAATCAAACACCGGTTGAAAATGAATGTAAAAGGTCAATTGAAAAACAAACGCATTTAATATACAAACTGATTTGTTAGATTTTGATTAGCATATTGTTAGCGCCGATCCTTAAACAAATGGGGGATGAATTGGATATCACCGGAATCATAATTCAAACACTGGGGGGATTGGGGTTATTCATCCTTGGGATGAAGATCATGACCGAAGGGCTTCAGGCCTCGGCTGGTCAGAAAATCAGGGCCATTCTGGAGGCCATTTCTTCCAACCGGGTCATAGGCTGCGTGACCGGTGCAGGTGTGACTGCCATGGTGCAGTCATCTTCCGCAACAACGGTCATGCTTATCGGGTTTGTGGGCGCCGGTATTATGACCCTTGAGCAATCCGTCGGGGTTATTCTCGGTGCCAATGTCGGTACCACCATTACCGGACAAATGATCGCATTCAAACTGACGAAACTTGCACTGCCGGCCATCGCCATCGGGGTGCCCATGAAATTCTTCCTGAAAAAGAGGAAATGGCGTCATGTGGGCGGCATCATACTCGGTTTCGGCATCTTGTTCTTCGGTATGACAGTCATGAAACAGGGGTTATCCCCCATTAAATCCGATCCGGAATTTATTTCCTTTTTTACCCGGTTTACCACAGACAGTGTCGGCGGTATCCTCCTCTGTGTTTCCATGGGTGCCATATTGACCATTATGGTGCAGTCCTCGTCTGCAACCGTGGGATTGACGATGACCCTGGCCTCACAGGGCCTGCTGACCTTTCCCACGGCCATGGCCCTTGTACTGGGCGAGAACATCGGCACCACAATTACGGCTGAAATCGCCACCATCGGATCAAAAAGCATCAGCGCCCATCAGACGGCAAGGGCCCATACCCTTTTTAACGTCATCGGTGTGGGGATCATGGTCCTGCTTTTCCAGCCGTTTGTGGCCTTTGTTGAAACGGTAACCGCCGCCATGGGCGCTGGGCCCCTGAATCAGGTCGTCAACGGGGATCATCTCAATATCGCACGCTATATTGCCAATGGTCACACCTTGTTCAATGTGGTCAACGCAATGATATTCCTCTTCTTTCTGCCGCAACTGATCCGGGTGGCGATCCTGTTGTCCCCTCACAAAAAGAAGTCCGAAGCAGCTTATGTGCTGCCAGAATTTGACACACGGTTTATAGATTCCTCCATCGGTGCTCTGGCTAAGGCAAAAGGCGAACTGATTCGAAATGCCAAGTATGCCTACAGCTATCATAACAAGGTCTCCCGTTGCATGATCAAAAGAGACGATACCGTCTTATCAGCAAGAGAGGATGTGGAAGCATATTTTGATTCGGCCCAGAAGGCTATCATCAAATACCTCACCTCTATTTACCAGGGAGAGGTGAACGAACCCCAGGCCAAAGAGATTTCTGAAATGATGCGGATAACCAATAATATTGAACGTCTCGGGGACTCCATGGAAAGTACCCTCAAGATCATAGAACGCGTCCATGACAGCAAGGTCCAATTCAGTGAGACCGCACAGACAGACCTGTCAAGAATTTCCGAAAAAGTGGGCCAGTTTCTTGATGAAGTGATAAATGAGATGCAGGGGAAAACAGACGGCTTCTATCAGCGGGCACTGAACTATGAAGATACAATTGACCAGATGAGAGAAGAGATGAGATCCCAGCACATACACAGGCTCCGGGAAGGTGAATGCTCAGTGGATGCAGGGGTTTACTTCATCACCCTGGTCTCCAATTATGAGAAAATGGGAGACTACTGCTACAACATCGCCACCGGTATCGACCGGATTATCTAAAGCATTGAGCACAACTTAATTGCCTTTGTCTCCGGACACATATGATCAATTGCCCGCAGGGACTCGGATCGAACAATCCTTGCATTTATAAAATGAAACGATACGCCGGTGTATGTCCCTTCTGAACATACCGTTTTTTTTATCTAATCTTAAAAAAACTTGATTTATATTTAAAAAAAAGGCAGTCTGCATTCCTTTTTGACCACAGGGATCTACCTGTGGTTTTTTAATTACGTACAAAGGAAACTAACGTCCCATGATCTGTGCCAATAATATCACCCTGGCTTATGGCAAGCGGGTATTGTTCAAAGATGTCAATATTATGTTTAAACCCGGAAACTGTTACGGCCTTATCGGCGCCAACGGTGCCGGAAAGTCCACATTCCTTAAAATCCTCTCCGGGGAGATTGAAGCAGATTCAGGAAATGTCAGTGTGGGGCCCAAAGAAAGAATCGCTGTTTTACGACAGGACCACTTTGCCTTTGATGCCCACCGTGTGCTGGATACGGTAATCATGGGTCATGAAACCCTCTATCGGGTTATGACAGAGCGGGATGCCCTTTATGCAAAACCTGATTTTTCCAATGAGGACGGTGTCAGGTCCGGTGAACTTGAAATTGAGTATGAAGAGATGAACGGGTATGAGGCTGAATCCGAAGCTGCCGTACTCCTGACAAACTTAGGGATTACCGAAGACCTCCATACAAAGACAATGAAAGAGCTTGAGGGCGGGGAAAAGGTAAGGGTGCTTCTGGCCCAGGCACTGTTCGGAAATCCGGATGTTCTCTTGCTTGACGAACCAACAAACAACCTGGACATCAACTCCATTGCCTGGCTCGAAGACTTTCTCTTTCGGTTCAAAAACACGGTCATCGTGGTCTCCCATGACCGCCATTTCATGAACCAGGTCTGTACCCATATTGCGGATATTGATTTTGGTCAGATCTCCTTATATGTGGGTAACTATGATTTCTGGTACCAGGCCAGCCAACTGAACTTGAGACAAAAACAGGCCGACAATAAACGGGCCACGGCCAAGGCCAACGAGCTCAAATCCTTTATCCGCAGGTTTTCTTCCAATGCCTCCAAATCAAAACAGGCCACTTCAAGAAAAAAACTGCTGGAAAAACTGACCATTGAAGATATGCCGGTCTCTTCTAGAAAATATCCTTTTATCCGGTTTACACCGGAGCGGTCCTGTGGCAATGTGATTCTTGAGGTGGAAGGGCTTTCCAAAAGTATTGACGGTGAAAAGGTTCTGGACAACGTCAGCTTTACCGTGAATAAAGGCGATAAGATAGCCTTTATTGGTAAGAACAGCCTCTCCAAAACCACGCTTTTCCAGATTATCACAGGGGAAATGGTACCGGACAGCGGCACCTACCGGTGGGGCACCACCATCAGCCATTCTTATTTTCCCAAGGAGCATAAGACGTTTTTTACCAAAAACCAGAATCTGATTGAATGGCTGCTTCAGTTCAGTCCCCCCAAAGAAGGAGAAAGCTTTGCCAGGGGTTTTCTTGGACGAATGCTTTTTTCCGGGGAAGATGCGTTGAATAAAACCGCCAATCTTTCAGGCGGAGAAAGGGTGCGTTGTATGCTCTCCCGCATGATGCTGGCCCAATCCAACACCCTGATTCTGGATGAACCCACCAACCATCTGGACCTTGAATCCATAACAGCCCTGAACAACAGCCTTGTGGCGTTCAAGGAAGTGGTGCTTTTCACCTCCCATGATCATGAATTTGTCAATACCATCGCCAACCGGATTATTGAAATAACCCCCAATGGCCTCATTGACAGACTCATGACCTTTGACGAATTCGTTAACGCCACGGAAATAGCCGGACTGCGGGAAACCATGGGGATGACCGCCGCTTAGGCAGGTTCAAATTAGAATCTACTCTGGATTACAATGGACTACCAGTCAATGGGGAAATAATCCTTCAGGAATTTTCCGCACCAGTGCCTGCCCGTTAAAATACCGTGGAAAAAGGGGTCGCAGATTCTGGCGGCCCCGTCCACAATATCCAGAGGCGGCTGAAAATCATGGGTATCCTGCTTAGGCTTTGCCAGGGCTGCCGGATCTTCATCCGTCACCCAGCCCGTATCCACGGCATTCATATAAATACCGTTTTTGGAAAGATCCTCTGCAGAGGTGTGGGTAAGCATATTGAGCGCGGCCTTTGCCATATTGGTGTGGGGATGGCGGCTGCCCTTTTTGAAGCGCAAAAATTTGCCCTCCATGGCAGAGACATTTACAATATGTTTCTGCCCGGTATAATCACGCTTCATGAATTCAGCCATCCGGTTGCACAGGACAAAAGGTGCCACTGAATTGACCAGCTGGATTTCCAGCATTTCAGAGGTCTGGATCTCCCCCAGCCGAAGTCGCCATGAATTGGTTTTACGAAGGTCCATCTGCTGAAGATCGGCATCCAGCTTCCCTGCCGGAAACACTGCGGGTACATCCAGAGAATGATCGTAGGAATATGGAATTTGGGACAATTGGGCGGACATCCGCAGCCCCACCCCGGGGGCGGTTCCGTTCCAGGTTGCGGGCAAGGCATTTTCTTTTCCCTGAGCCTGATCCTGGGCCGGATTGGATTCCAGTTGGGAAATACAGGTCTGGTGCTGCCCCAGAATATCCTGAACATCCATTGGAAGCTGTGAATGGGAACGGCTTTCATTTTCCATGAGGTGGGCATAAAACCCAGGCGGCCGCCGAACCGTCTGGGCGGCATTGTTGATCAGTATATCCATGCGATGGTAGGTCTCTTGAACGTAGTCACAAAACAGCTCCACACTGGGGGTATGGCGAAGATCCAAACCGTAAACCTGAAGCCTGTGCCCCCAGTCCTCAAAATCCGCTTCCCGTGAGAACCGTAAGGCAGAATCCTTGGGAAACCGGGTGGTGGCAATCACCGTTGCGCCGGCCCGAAGCATCATCAGGGTGGCCTGGTACCCGATCTTGAGGCGGGATCCTGTAATCAGGGCAACCTGCCCGTTCAGGGGAGCGGTCTGAAACCGCTTCTCATAGTTAAATTGTGCGCAATCCGGGCACATGGCGTCATAGAAATGGTGAACCCTGGTGAATTCAGCCTTGCACACATAACAATTGCGGGGTGTTTCAAGGTCTGGTTGCGCATTGTCCGATTCCGGTTCAGGCCCCGATTCAGGCCCGTCAAAACAAATTTGCCGGGGTGCTTCAAATACCAGGGCTTCCCTGGCCTTGCGAATGCCTGTGGCCGCACGGATACGGCGTTCCTTTTCCAGGATCGCCTGCCTTTTTAGACGCTTCTTATCCTTATTCCGCTTTTTCCTCTCTTTTTTATCAGGCCGGGAAAGCTTTCCCGCAACAGAAATCAAATCAATACGATCTTTTTCCGGTAAAAGTGCCAGAAGCTCTGAGTGCTGCACAAGATTTTTCAGAACAGGAATACAATCAGTAATGGCTGCCAGTGCAGCATGCTGCTCACTTTCTATGGTATCTTTATAAATGGTGGTCACCGTTTTAACGTTCTTGGATTCAAATTAAATCGAAGGGTTGACGTCACTAATTTCAACGCCGAGAGCCGCTTTTAAAGGGCAGTTGTCTTCAATGTCGCCACCCAGGCGGTAGGCTGATAACAGCTCGACGGAGGCCTTGGCCAACATTCTCCGGACTTCCCTGCGCCGCCCCCGGACCCTTGGGATTTTCATGGTATCATAGGCCGTGGTATGGTGGCGCATCCAGGCGATAACGGCGGCCTCGGCCCGTTTTTCCACCGGGATACGTTTCGTGCGGGCAACCGTGCCGGATCCCACCGGAACGGCATGGTCCGTGACCAGCCGGGCAAGGGTTTGGGCCAGCCCCGAATAACGGTCGTGAAATTCCAGATACCCCACTATCTGTTGGAAAAAGGTCTGCTCATAGACGGATTGTTCGGTCTGCCTGCGTTGGCGGGCACGTTGCAATTGATTTTTATATGCGGGGCTATCCCGTTTGGCAAGGACTTCTGCTTTTGCCTGGCGGATCAATTCTGCATCCGCCCAGATTCCCTTGGAGATCTTGCGCCGGCCCCGTTTCACCTGCACCACCCAGGTGGGGCCTTTGGCTTTGACACGGCGGGTGATGCCTGCATCACCGGCGGGAAGAAAATCCCACCCTTCCGGTGGGTTAAGCGTATCGCCGGACTCCGAAACCAGGGTATGATTCCGGCCCGGCGATACAATTTTATGGGCGTGGGCCATGGCTACAGACAGATCAGCGGCATTGGGCCTTGAAGGTGCCGGCGGTTGAAATCTCGATAAACGATGCCCCGTGTTGAGGACCGAAACTGCCGGCAAGAACGATGATCAGATGGTCATCTTCAAATTTCTTCTCGTCGATGAGACGGCAGATGGCCTGCTTGATGGGTTCTGCGGAATTCGGGGCCACTTCCATAGGAATATGGTCCGCAAACACCCCGAATGACAATGAGAGCATGCGCAGGACCCGCTCACTGTAAACCTGGGCAAAGATGGGGTTGTCACCCCGGTAAGCTGCCAGGGCCAGGATGCTTTTCCCGGAGATGGAATCGGCGACGATGCCTTTGGTATTGAGTCTAAGTGCTGCCTTTACAGCCGCCTTGGCCAAATAGGCTGTGACTTTATTCTCGATGTCGTAGGGGACATCAATAAAAGAACTTCTCTTTTCCTCCACCTCTTCGGCGATCTTCGCCATAGTGCGCACAGCCACTTCGGGATACTTGCCGTTGGCAGTTTCACCGGAAAGCATCAGGGCGTCGGCATGATCAAGACAGGCATTGGCCACGTCAGAGACCTCTGCCCGGGTGGGTCTTGGGGATTCAATCATGGAGTGGAGCATCTGGGTGGCCACAATGACCGGCCGCCGCAGCTCAACACAGGTTTTAACGATCTGTTTCTGGATCAGCGGAATCTGCTCCGTGGGGATTTCCACGGACAGATCCCCGCGGGCGATCATCACGCCGTAGGCTTTTTCAAGAATTTCGTGGAGATATTTCACCCCTTCGGAGTTCTCTATCTTGGCAATAATTTTGATGGGGGAGTTGGATTTGTCCAGAATTTCCTGAACCGCAATCACGTCTTCCTGGTTCCGTACAAAGGAATGGGCGATGAAATCCAGGTCATTTTCCGCAGCCCATTGAATAAACCCCTTATCCTTTTCACTCAGGGCCGGCAGCTTTACGTGGACCGAAGGGATGTTGATACTTTTACGGGGATGGATCACCCCGTCGTTTTCCACATGACAGATCAGGCAATCCTCATCCTTTTTCATCACTGCCAGGGCGATATAGCCGTCATCCACAAGTACAGATGACCCCACGGGAACGTCGTTCACAAACCGGTCGTAGGATACGCAGATCAAGTCCCCGCTGGATTTTTCGCCGGGTGCCCCTTTGATGCGGACGTAGTCCCCGTGCTTGACGGACAAAGGCGCCTCTGCATCACAGGTCCGAATCTCAGGCCCCTTGGTGTCCAGAAGAATACCGATCTTTTTGGATACCTGCCGTACATTCCTGACCACCTCAAGGGCATCATCATGGCTCATATGGGCCGTATTCAGGCGAACCACGTTCGTACCGGCCTCATACAGCCGCCGGATAAAATCAGGTGAACAGTTCAGGTTGGAAACCGTGGCCACAATTTTGGTCTTACGCATTCTCAAAGGATCCTCCTTTCCTGCACAGGATCATTATATAGTTTTCTATCCCTGTTTTGGCATCTGCACCGGAAGATTTCAGACGGTAGTCCAGATCCCCCAGTGCCGAAAGCGCAAAGGTGAGTTCATCCAGGGAAAAATTTTCTGATTTCAGGAAATTCTGAAACACAGGATACGGATTTTTAGGATTGGGGGCAAGCAAAAGATCATTAGGACTCTGTTTCTTTTTCTTGCCTGAATTATCCCCGTCACCAGGTGTCAGCAGCAGCTCCCGCGCTTCATCTGCCTTGAGGCTGGCCTTGTCGTGGGCCTGGATTCTGGGCATCATCACCTGCTTGAATCCGTTGAAATGCATGGTTTTCAGCGGCGGCAGGCCCTGATTGTCACTGTAAAGGCTGACAGTGAAACATTTGATGGAGAGCATTTTTCTGACCAGATTCTCCAGGGATTTCAGTATCTGAAGGGGGTGAAAGCCCTCGTCAAACAGCGATGACAAGAGGGTGATGGCTTTGCTGCCGTTCCTTTCCATCACCGCGTTTGTGAGACTGAAAATGGGATCCTTTTTATCCCTCTGGACCACGGCACTGATATCCTGAACCGTTATCTTCGGCCGGGTACCGGTATAGGCAAGCAGCTTTTCGATGTTCCGGGTCAACAGTTCCGGATTGAAACCGGTCTGATCCACCAGGGCATTGAACGCCGCCTGATCCATCTGCTTGTTGGTGCCGGACAGCACCTTCCGGGCCAGGTCCCTGAGCACGGATCGCTGCTCTTCAAGATCGGCTTTCCTGGCCCCCTGGGCAACGGTGCAATCAATCACCGTCCCCTGTTTCTGGATGGATTTGAAAATCTTTTTTCGTTTATCCGGTGCCCCTGTGGTCATCACCAGGATGTGGTTTTCCGGGATGCCTTTCTCCACCAGATCCGCCAGCAGGTCAATGTCCTTTGGAGAATATGAAATCTCTCCGGCAGCGGCTTTTGCCGTAAACAAAGGGGCATCTTTTACGGCAATGACCTTTCTGGACTGGATAAAAGAAAAGGTGGTTACCTGCTCGACAATGTCTCCCACCGGCGTGGTTTTACCATCCACCCCTTCCAAGGCAAACTCTTTGGGTAATCCTTTCAGCAGGGCGCTGGACAGGGAATCAAATGCGGAACGGACCAGAAATGACTCTCCACAGATCAGAAATACACGTGGGGCATCTTCCCCTGTAAGTTCGTCCAAGGCATTGGCCAGTTGCTGGTGTTTAACGGTCGCCATGGCGCTTCCTTATTTTGACGATCATAAATCCCAGCGCCACACAGGACACCACCAAGCCGATTCCCTGTGATAGAGAAAGAAATTCAAAAATGAAATCCCCCCGGAAATCCCCGCGGAAATACTCCACCACTGCCCGGAATGCGGAGTAGAGCATGAGGTAGCTCAAAAAAACCATGCCGTCAAACCGCTTGCGTTTCTGGACGGCCAGAAGAATCAGGAAAAGAATAAAATTGGTCCCTACCATATAGAACTGTGTGGGATGGAGAAGTACATTCAGAGGAGCCAGGCTTTCGGGGTGGGAGAACCGGACCGCAATGGGCAGGTCACAGGTTTTTCCGTAGCAGCATCCGGCAAAAAGACAGCCGAACCGGCCGACGGCATGCCCCAGGGCCAACCCCGGTGCAAGAATATCTGCGGTTTTCCAGATTTCCATTTTCTGTATCTTCAAAAATGCAAATGCGGCAAAAAATGCAGCGATAAAACCGCCGAAAAAGACCAGTCCACCGTTCCAGATTTTAAATATCTCCACCGGGTTATTCCGGTAGGCATCAAAGTTAATGCCCACATAGAGCAATCTGGCACCGATAATGGCAGCCACCAGAATGGTAAAGAAAAGATCGGATACGGTCTGGTCGGATACGCCGTAGAATCTGGCATTGCGTTTGGTAAACCAGATGGCGGTGATAAAACCCAGGGCCAGAAAAAGGCCGTAGGTATAAAGCTTGAGGCTGCCGATCTCCACTAGAATGGGATACATGTTGTCCTCTTCTTGTTACTTGGGTAAACGCCGGGGTTTAACAGCCTGGCTCCCCTTAAATGTCCGGGAGTTTATTAAGTACAACGTGGTAGATCAGAATAGACATCCCGATACAGATGGCGGAATCCGCCACATTAAAAGCGGGCCAGTGGTGGACACCGATGTGGAAATCAAGAAAATCTACCACCTTACCGAACCGGAACCGGTCGATAAGGTTGCCCACGGCACCACCGAAAATAGCGGCCAGACCGTAAGCCAGGAAGACATGGGATTCCGCCACTTTCCGGTACATCCAGACCACGAACAATGCCACCAGTGAGGATAGGAAAAGAAAGACAAACCGCCGTACCCCCAGAGACTGGTTGGCCAGCAGGCCAAACGCGCCCCCGGGGTTCAAGACGTGGTTGATGTTAAAAAAACCGTCTATCACCACAATATGATCGTACAGGGCAATATACCGGATGATCAGAAATTTGGTGATCTGGTCAACGAGGACGACCCCCCCGCTGACCAGCATCAGCCGTATGGTTTCCTTTGACATCAAAACAGCGGCGGTCTCTATGCCAGAATGGCCTTCAGGGCAGTGGCACAGCGATGGCAGGCCGTGGGGTGTTCCGTGTCGTCACCGATGGTGGTGTCGAACCGCCAGCAGCGTTCACATTTTTCACCATCGGCCTTGGATACGAGAATGGCCAGGCCTTCGATTTCTTTGCCTTCGTAGACCTCTCCGTCAATGGCGTCCGCAAGGTCTGCCTGGGAGACAATAAAGACATCATGCAGCGGCATTTCCAGGGAAGCGAGCAGATCTGACAATTCCCCTTCGGGCAGCTTGATCTTCACGGAGGCATCCAGAGGATGACCGATGAGTTTCGCCTTTCTGGCCTCCTCCAGCGCTTTGGTGACCTCTGCCCGAAGTGCACGGATCTTTTCCCATTTTTCTGCAAGTTCTGCATCTTCCCAGTCGTCGTTCAGGGCCACCATACCTTCCAGATGAACGCTTTCCTTGCGGTGGGCATCCGCCATGGGCATGTGGGTGTAAATCTCATCTGCGGTAAACGGTAGAATCGGTGCCATGATTTTCACCAGGGCATCCAGAATCATTGCCATAACCGCCTGGGCATCCCTGCGTGCGGGGGCATCGGGGGTGGACGCATAGAGCCTGTCCTTGATGATATCCAGATAGAAAGAGGACAGGTCCACCACGCAGAAGTTGTGCAGGCTGTGGTAGATGGTGTGGAATTCATAATTTTCATAGGCGGTTACCGCCTTTTCCACCACATTGTGGAGCTTGTGCAGGATAAACCGGTCCAGTTCGGACATGGATGCAACCGGCCGGGCATCGGTTTTCATGTTGAAGTCGTAGAAATTGCCCAGCATGAACCGGCAGGTGTTGCGGATCCTGCGGTAGGCG
>JAKSBB010001171.1 GCA_022361315.1 Desulfobacterales bacterium | reverse complement strand
CATTTCTGGATAACGCGCCGACCTATCTGACTTTCTTCAACACCGCGCTGGGTAGCTTCTATGCCGGTATGACCGAGGCCCAGTCCGTGCCCCTGTTGATGACGGAAAATGCCATCTATCTCCAGGCTGTTTCTGCGGGTGCTGTCTTTTTCGGGGCGTGTTCGTATATCGGCAACGCCCCTAACTTTATGGTGCGGTCCATAGCGGCAGAGTCCGGCGTGGATATGCCCAGCTTTTTTGGGTATATACTGAAATATTCCCTGGTGTTCCTGATACCGGTGTTTGTGGTTGTCACCCTGGTCTTCTTCTAAACATATATTGGAAACAATAGGGAATATTACGAAGAGAGGCCGAGATTTTTAAGGAAGGAACCGTCATGAAGCTTGATCTGACTCAGAGGAGAATTGCCGTCATCGGGGGAAACGATCCGTGTTGCGAGATATTAACCCGCCTGACCGATTCCGTGTTTTCATCTTTGGGCATGGAGATACTTCTGGTGGCCGACCCCTTGATTCAAAACCAGGGCGTGGCCTGTGCCGGGAAGCTGGGTGTGCCGACGGTAACGGAGTACGAGGAGATCCTGAGGCTTGACGGGCTGAACCTTGTCATTAAGCTGAAAAATGACGAAAGCCTGGCACCGATGCTGGCTGAGCTGGATAACCGGGGGGTGGAAATTCTAGAACTTGACGAGTACCAGGCGTTGTCCTTTCTAAGCATGATTGATACGGAGGCTGAAAAAATTGAGGTCCGCAAACAGATTGTGGACAAAGATGTATGCCGGGATGATCTGGTCTGCCTCTTCGATACCTTCTCCGGCCATATCACGGATATCAACGAGAAAAAGACGGAGTACCTCAAGACCGAACGCAATGAACTCCTGGAGCTGGAAAAAGAGCTGACCCAGGTGATCCAGGGCTCCATGATTCCGACTTTCATCATCAACAATGAACATATTATCACCCATTGGAACCGGGCCTGTGAAGAACTCGCCGGTTACAATGCCTATGAGCTTGTGGGCACGGACCGGCAGTGGGTGCCGTTCCGTTCGGCAAAGCGTCCTACATTGGCGGATATTGTGGTGGACGGGCTGCCCGAAGCGGAAATCAAAAAGTTGTACGGCACCTCATGGCGGTACTCCAAAATCGTGAAAGAGGGCCTTGAGGCCGAAGAGTTCTTTCCCCACCTCGGAGAGCAGGGTAAGTGGATATTTTTTACTGCGGCACCCATCAAATCCCCTGACGGAGAGATAATCGGCGCCATTGAGACCCTGAGAGACCAGACCGAAGACAAGGCGGCTCAGCAGGAAATTGCACTTCAGGACCAGGAACTGGTCAAACTCCACGAGAAATATAAGAAATCCGAAAAAAAATACCGGTCTCTGTTCAACAATAATCCCAACCCCATTTTTATCATCGATAGTTCAAGCTTCGATATCCTGGATATCAACCACCGGGTGGAGAATGAGTACGGGTATACCAAAACAGATCTTTTAGGCCGGTCTTTTCTGGATCTGTGCGACCGTGACGACGAGACGGTGATAGAGGGGCTAAGACGCCTGGAAAGCGGTGACGGGGTACTCTTTACCAAGAAACGCCATCTGAAGAAATCCGGGGAGACCTTCTTTGTTAATTTCAAGGTGGTACATACCACCTACCGCAACCGGGACGTACTCATTGCCTCATCCACGGATATTTCCGAAAGCGTGGAAAAGGAAACCCAGCTTATTCAGGCAGGCAAGCTGGCCACCCTGGGCACCATGGCGGCCGGTATGGCCCATGAGATAAACCAGCCCCTGAACGTCATCCAGATCTGTGCGGATCTGATGCTGAAAATGATCAACAAAGGGGTGTCCATACCGGATGAAGAGCTCACCCTCATGGCCAACGACATCATCGACAATGTGGCCAGGGCGGCTGGCGTCATCAAGCATGTCAGGGATTTTGCCCGCCAGTCTGACAGGGATCTTAAGAAGCTCAACCTCAACGATCCGATCAATGATGTGTTCAAGGTGCTGGGGCACCAGATTGCGGTTCATTCCATTGAGGTGACTCTGGAGCTGGACGAGAATCTGCCGGACATCCGCGCCGAACATAACCGATTGGAACAGGTGTTTATCAACCTGGTCACCAACGCCATTGACGCCATGGATGAAAAAGCGGAACAGGCGGATGGGTCAAAGGATAAGATTTTGACCATCAAAACCTGGACTGAGGAAGGGGTTGTGGTGGCCAGTGTCAGTGATACGGGCATTGGCATGAGTGAAAAGGTGAAGCAGAAGATCTTTGAACCCTTTTTTACCACCAAGGAGACCGGAAAGGGGACAGGGCTGGGTACATCCATCAGTTTCGGGATTATTCGGGACTACAGCGGGACCATAGATATAGAGAGTGTTGAAGGTGAAGGCGCCACCTTTATCGTTAAATTCCCCAAAATAGATTAGGGGTTTAGTTAAGGAACACCTTATGTCAGCAAACAAAATACTGATTGTGGATGATGAAGAGATCATCGTCAGACTGTTGTCCATGTCCCTGCGCAGTGACGGGTACGAGGTGGTGTCGGCCCATAATGGGAAGGAAGCGTTGGAGGTATTGAAGAAAGAGGCGCCGGACATCGTGGTCACGGACATCAAGATGCCTGTGATGGATGGGTTGGAATTGTTGAAGCGGATCAAGAAAATCGAACCGGACAAGGAAGTGATCATCGTCACGGGACATGGTGACATTGATTCCACCATCGTTGCCCTGCAGCACGGCGCCTCTGATTTCATCAATAAACCGGTGCGGGATGAAGCCCTTGCCATCGCCCTGGACCGGGCCAAAACCAAAATCCAGATACGGGAACAACTGGAGGGATATACCAAAAACCTGGAGCAGAAGGTGGCCGAGGCCACCGAGGAAATCCGCCGGAAATCCAACTTTCAGCGACTGCTTATCCATTCCAGCCACGATGCCATTGTGGCCTTTGACCGTGACTGGAAAATCGTGGTGTTCAACCCGGAAGCCGCAAGGATTTTCGGGCAGACGGCGGCGGATGTGCGCAATCAAATGACCATTGAGGACCTTTATCCCGAAGACCTGGTTACCCGTTTAAAGGGAGAAGCCGAGCTAAAAAAGACTGCCGGTGACATGCCCTGGAAAGAAATGACCCTCAGGGTATGTGAGGGGTGCAATTTCCCCGTTCGCTACGCCACTTCCGTACTCCATGAGAAGGGAGAGTTTGTGGGGATCGTCAACTTCTTTCAGGATCTTACCGAGATCAAACGCCTTGAAAAAGAGCTGGTGCAGTCCGAGCGTCTGGCCGCCGTAGGGCAGACGGTCAGTGGGCTCGCCCACTATGTGAAAAACATTCTCATCGGTCTCAAAGGCGGGTCATACGTGGTGGATGTGGGGATAAAGAAAAACAACACCGACAAGCTGAAAACCGGCTGGAAGACCATTAAAAGGAACATCAACCGAATATCCGACCTCACCCAGGATCTGTTGACCTACTCAAAGGAGCGGAAGCCGGAGTTGGTGGCCTGTTTTCCAGGGGAAATTGTGGCTGATGTGGTCAGTCTTGTGACGGATACTGCCGCAGCCAATGGCATTGAAATAATCTCCCAGGTCGATCCCGGCCTGGGGAAGATGACGGTAGATCCGCAGACCATCCATCGGGCATTGCTCAACCTGGTCAATAATGCTATGGATGCCTGCCTGGAAGACGAAGACACGTCCAAGGATTTTCAGGTCCGGATTTCAGCGGCCGCAGCCGGAAGGAATGTTGAGCTTGTTGTGGAAGACAACGGCTGCGGAATGACCGGGAAAACCATGTCCCGGCTCTTTGATCCCATGTTCTCTACCAAAGGGGGCAAGGGCACCGGTTTAGGCCTGCTGGTCACAGGGAAACTGGTGGAGGAGCACAAGGGACGGATTGAGACAGAAAGCGAATTGGGAAAGGGCACGCGTTTTAGAATAACACTCCCTGCAGAGCCCGTAGCTGATGCTGATAAGAAACCGACCAAGGAGGAAAAGTGATGAGCAAAAAGGTCCTTGTTGTAGATGATGATCCTGATGTGAGATCATTTGTGGTCACTGTACTGGAGGAGAACGGTTATACCCCTCTGGTGGCCTGCGACGGTGTTGAAGGCAAGGAGATGATCCAGGCGGATCGGCCCGACTTGGTCATTCTGGACGTGCTGATGCCCCGGGGCAGCGGTATTCGTCTTTACCGCCATCTGAAGACCGAAGAGAGCCTGAAGGATCTGCCTGTGATTATGTTCACCGGCATTGCGCTCAGATCTTTTCTCAAATCCCAGAAAGCCCTGGAAGAATTTCAGGGGGAAGTGCCTAAGCCGGATATTTATCTGGAAAAACCGGTGGAGCCTGAAGAGCTTGCCCAGGCAGTTGAAAAAAAACTCGGCGGATAAATCGCCTCCCGTGTCACAGGCATATGCTGATGAATATTTTTCGGCCGGCCCTGGCCGCAAGACCTTAACGGTAAAGGGGAGGGCAGTGCGCCCATAAAGGAGTACCCATGAAACTAAACAAGCTGCTGTTTGTCACCAAATTCGAAGATCTCTGCTATGATGCCCTAAGTTCCCTGCTCAGTCTGCGCAAGGCGGACCTGGACCATGTGGTCTTTCTCAACGTGATCGAACGGGACAAGGTGGCGATGAAACGCGGGTCCGGCTATCTCAAGGAAGAAGAGGTAAAACTAAAAGAAACCGCCAATATCCGTTTTATCGACTGGGCGGAAAACCTGTTTGAGATGGGCATGGAAGTGGGGGCATACATTGAGGTGTCCAGCCTGATTCCGGAGATGCTCAAGGTCATCGAAAAAGAGAAACCGGATCTGGTGGTCATCGGCCGGTCCCACAAAGGGCCGCT